>SAAH01000276.1 GCA_009929525.1 Clostridia bacterium
CTTCCGCCAAAAGTACAGCATTCACTATTTTCATTTCCAAGCCATTGGTTGTAACAGAAATAGAATTGTTCACACCCGATGTGATGATTCCCTTCAAGCAATAGATCGGGTTGGATTCTACATTACCGGTCTGTCTTAAAATCGTGTGACTTCCTTCGCTTTCTATTAAATAAATTTCATCCGTAATGGCATAGGCAAAAGGGTCAGGGCAGAAAAACTTCAAGTTAAAACTTCCTGAAAAACGAATGAGTCGTTCACAATCCACTTTTTCATTCAGCCTTGCCATGAAATACCTATCTGGCACATCATCAAAAACAAGCTGTCTCAACCCTTGCATTGGATCAAGCCAAGTAGAAATATTATCAAGGGTAGTCACCAGTGCAGAAAAGCTATGCTTAGGATAGATATTACAAGCTAAATTGATTTCTCGGTAATCAAAATCAGCCCCAAAGTCTGTCACACCATACTTTCCAGGTACGGTGGTGGTAAAATTACGCATTCCTCCACAGACCTGCCAGGAAGTGAGCCTGGCTTTTAGTCCCATGCTTTTTGAAGAAATATCGTCATATGAAAAACCCATCGGCACACCTCCTTATGTTGTAGAAAATCGACCCTGAGCACGAGAGCCTGTTTGAATTAAGTTATAAAGTTCCTGAGATACCCTTCTGATATCATCTTCACTTCGTACAATCATCTGCTGTACAGTAACTAGCGACCCACTGACACCACCTAGGGAAGAGATCGCTGCATTTGAAATCACGCCGCCTACAGAAGTATCCACTGAAAAGTCTGTAGGCAAGGATGTACTCATATCGCTGGCCAGACTAGTCATCACATCGTTGATATCCTCGCTCATCATTTCAGCCGCTTTTACAGCCTCATCACCGTTATCTTGGATAGAACCTGCAAGACCTTTCACAAGCATTTCGCCAACCCACCCCATCTGTTTCGAAGGTGATTTGATACCGAAGAAATCCTTGATACCCGTCCAAATACCACTAATCCAACCACTGACTTTATTCCATAGCCAAGAAGCAAGGGATTGAATACCCTGCCATAGTCCTTTTACAATGTTGCCACCCACCGTCACGATGGAACCCATGGAGTTTGTAAATGCTCTTACGATGCCACCAATAATCTGGGGCACTGCTTTTACAATCTCTACCACAATGGTTGGTAAGTTCTGAATGAGTGCTACAAATAGCTGAACCCCTGCCATAATGATCTTGTCGATGTTTCCCATTAAGGCATTTACGATACTTGAAATGATTTGAGGTATCGCTGCCACAATGGTGGTAATAATGGTCGGTAGATTTTGAACCAGTGCAACAAGTAAGTCGACACCTGCTTGAATGAGTTGTGGAACCGAACTTAAAATCCCATTTAGTATTCCATCAATAATCTGTGGAATCGCCTCAACAATAGCCGTAATAATTTCAGGCAAGGCGGCAACCAGCGATGTTAGTAACTGAATACCTGCATCTATAATCTGAGGAATTGCGCTAATAATAAAATCAACGATTGCCAAGATAATCGTAGGGAGAGCCTCAATTAGTTGCGGGATCGCTTCGAGTAGCCCCTGAGCCAAACCAAGTATTAACTGCAGT
>SAAH01000028.1 GCA_009929525.1 Clostridia bacterium
AGGGAAAACTCACTCACAGAAAAGTTAGTGTTTATAAGGGGTTGCTGAGAATTTAATAATAAAATATAACAGTTTTTGTATCCCTTAAATTATGTCATTGCTCAATCGCAATTTATGGAGGGCGGTATGGAAATTGAATTAGTCAAATGCCTATCCATTAACGAGTATTGAAAAGCAAGGGTAAAATTACCCTTGCTTTTCAATATGACAGTTTACTTTGTTTTATGCGTGATGTATAATAATGAAAAATGAGGGTAAAATAACCCTTGGATTTCAATATAGCGGAGGCGATTATATGTTAATCAGCAGAGACAAATATTTAGATGCATTAAAGATAAGAATGAATAATAATATGATTAAGGTCATAACTGGAATCAGAAGATGCGGCAAGTCATATTTGGTATTTAAGATTTTTTACAGTTTCTTGCTAGAGAGTGGAGTGCCGGAAGATCACATTATTAAAATTGAGCTAGATCAAAGAAAGAATAGAGAGTATAGAAATCCTGATAAGATTCTTGACTATATTGATTCATTGATAAACGACGATAACCAATACTATGTTTTGTTAGATGAAGTCCAGATGCTAAATGAATTTGAAGAAGTACTTAATTCACTTTTGCATATTGATAATGTAGATGTATATGTAACCGGGAGCAATTCGAGATTTTTATCAAAAGACATTATTACTGAATTTAGGGGACGTGGCGATGAAGTACATGTTTATCCATTATCATTTAAAGAGTTTATGGAAGCATATGATGGTGATATCTACAAAGGATGGGCAGAATATGTGACCTATGGTGGTCTTCCATTAACAGTAACAATGAAGACCGATGAGCAGAAGGCACAGTACCTAACCACACTCTTTAGTGAAACATATATAAAAGATATCATTGAACGAAATCACATTGAAAAAGAGCAGGAATTAAATGATTTGATTAATGTAATAGCATCTACGATTGGAGCATTATCCAATCCATCCAAAATAGAAGCAACATTTAGAAGTGTAATACAATCAGATATTAGTTTAAATACAATTAGGCATTATATCGAATATTTAAAAGATGCATTTGTCATAAATGAAGCGCAAAGATACGATGTAAAAGGCAGAAAATATATAGGAACTCCGGTTAAATACTATTTCGAAGATATTGGTCTACGTAATGCCAGATTAGGATTCCGACAGGTGGAAGAAACTCATATCATGGAAAATATAATCTACAATGAACTTAGAATGCGTGGATTTCAAGTGGATGTCGGTGTAGTGCAGAAAAGAGAGAAAAATGAGGAAGGTGTATTTACAAAAAAACAATTAGAGATAGACTTTATAGCCAATCAGGGAAGCAGAAGATATTATATTCAATCAGCATTTAGCCTTCCCGACGCAGAGAAAATGAAGCAAGAAAAAGCATCATTAATTAATGTATCAGATTCATTTAAAAAAATAATTGTTATAAAAGATGTAATAAATGTTAGACATGATGAAGATGGAATCACAATAATAAGTATATACGATTTCTTGTTAAATGACGGTAGCATGGAAATGTAGACATAGACGACTTCCAGATTGTCGAGCAGACGAACTGGATCAACAAATCAGACTTGTGTAAGCTAGTTACATCCGTATGCTGCATTTACCTGGAATCCGAGAAAATTGTGGCCACTTACAGGTAATATCAAATAAGCTAAGTTACATTTTACTGTAATTTACCGGGAAAACGAGCAATTAATGGCAGTCTTCCCGGTAATTGGTCAGTCATGATTTCATATTTTGCTGGTATTTACCCGGAAAACAAGCAAATAACGGCAGAGTTCCAGGTATTGGTCAGGCACGAATTTATGTTTTGCGATTATTTACCTGTAACATAGGTAAGTGCGAAAAATTTACAGGAAGTCGTCGTGTGCCAATGCACATCCCCCGCCTTCCAACACACAGCCTGCCAGTGATGCTCTGCCGGTGGCTCCAGGAGGTGCCAGTAAGGCATCGGGCTCGAGCTGCTAAAAATCAAGCAGAAAAACGGCAGCTTTCGCAGGATGATATGTGCTTCACCAAAGCACATATCAAAGCCATCTGAGGTGCGTATGCATCAGCATACGTGCCGAATATGGCTGATTCCTGCGAAAGCTGCCGCTTTTTTGCTTAGATTTTTACAGCGAGAATCCTGCCTTACCGGCACCTCCTGGAGCCGCCGGCAGAGCATCACTGGCAGGCGTCCTCCCTACTCACTACTCACTACTCATCCGCGCTGTTCTCCCCCCAATGTAAAAGCAAAATAAACAATCCCCCCTGCACCGTCCTATTCTGAAAACACTCCGCTACCGCCTTCTCCGTATGATACCAATCCGGGAACGGTGCTCTTCTGTCCATATCGCACACCGCATCCCACATTGCATCAATAATAGCCCTGCGATATTCCTCATTTTCACTCAAAGTCACCGTCCACATCTCCCAGTCACTCTTTGTATAATCGCATCTCGAATCTAATGGTACTCCATACGGATTCATCTTCGTCAGATAATAAGCGATCTCCGTCTTGGCAATCTTCTCATCAAAGATATCAAGTCCCAGCATCTTATCCCACACGAGATTATATTTCAGACTCCAGCTCTCCTCACTATCAAAGGTAAGACGATAGTGATCTCCCGCAAAGGCTTCTTTTTCCCATGCCACTGCCAACTCCCTTGCCTTGGCAAAATATCCTGCTGCCTTGTCAGTCTCTCCCATCTGTTCAAGAAGCTGTGCCCACGCTGCGATTCCCAGGATCCCCTTGATCGCCAGATTACAATTATGTGCCAGATGTCCGGCAAAGTCATCCGTACAAAGCTGATTTTCCGGGTCCCAACCGATCCTCACCAGATAATCTGCCCACCGTGTAAGGATTTCTTTATGTTTCTCAGCATAAGCATGACTTCCCTCCGCCTTACAGATCGCTGCCACGCTAAGAAGCATATTTCCGCACTCTTCCACAGGCATCTGATAGTATTCCTGCAATACATTGATTTTCCGGTCCAGGCCATAGACCTGACCATTCGCCAGAGGATACTGTCCCACATCATGGGGTGCATACTCAAATGGCCATCTTCCCGTTCCCACATAATAGAAGATAGCATTGATCATCCCCTCCACCAGCTGTGGACAATACTTCAGGTACAGCGGAATCGAAGGGTACGTTACGTCCACAGTTCCGATGCAGCCATTGCTGTAACACTCTTTAGAGAAAAACAACAGCTCGCCGTCTGCTTCGATCAGCTTATGGGCAGCGATCGTCTGGCGATATGCAAGACTCAGGATATCACAATATTTCTGTCCATATACCATAGCCTCAGCTTTCAGCTCCTCATCAAATGCAGCTGCCCTTTCAAGCACATCTCCATATCCATCCACAGCCGCTTTCAACATCTCATCAAAAGTCTCCCCATCCTTCTTCCAGTATGCATCTGCATTTTGTCCAAAGTACTGGATCGAGTGGATATCGTCATAAGAAATGCAGACCATTCCCTCAGCCTTATTCTCCACTGAAACTTCATATTCTTTCCATGCGCCAAGTGCAGGATATCCCTCTTTGACCGCTTGATCGAGTTCTACATTTTCAGATATGATTCCTTCTGATCCAAGGGCAGTTCCAATCTTTTTATCAAATTCCGGCAGCCTGCTCTCTTGCCCTGTCCATCTTCCGACCCACCGTTTTTTATCCTCTGTATTCAATATCATATAACGATGATCCGGTGCACTAAGATGCAGCCAGCCCCAATCGATACGCATATCATCACCGGATTTTGTCAGCATATCCTTTTCACCGCGTCCACAAAATATTCCATTTGCATCTGCTCCAAAGCGCACTCTCTGATCACTGCTGTTGACTGCCGCCTCTGATGTGATATCCAGATATACTCCTACTTTATGGGCCTTTGTATCACTATCATCCTTTACGCTCACCTGATAATTGATGAACGAAACCGGACGGCTCATGAGTTTCAGATCATCCAGCAGGAGTGGCGAGCAAAATTCAAGTTTCAGACATACGATTCCATTTTCAAAAATATATGTGGTTTTTGTCGGTGTTATGTCAACCGATATTTGCTGCAGATGCTCCGGCTCCATGAAATATTTTTCACTGTTCAATTCTGTCTTTCCCATGAATCCATACCATACGCCATCCATCTTCAGATAACCGGTAAGTGCACTCCTTGTCCCCGTCCAGTGACGAGGTGCATCGTCATACAGATGATCCGAGAAGGACCATATATTCAGATGCGGATCCGCCGTGATAAGCGGCACTGCTCTTGGCGCAAACTTCTCTCTTGTTGTTTCCCTTCCTGTTTCTCTACTCATTTTTCTCTCCCTCCCCCGATAACTACCTTCCGGGAACCCGAGAAATGGGCAATGCAATCACCCTCTCAGATATTACATTACCCATTTTCTCTAACTATATCTGCGTATACTGCCGTTGTACCTACTGCACATCAGAAGTTTTCCTACATAAATGATCTCCAATAACCAATCTTACGCTCATTGATTTCTTTGATCACTTCCGGCTCAACCTTGAAGTTACGATCCATGTCCATCAGACCATTGATCTCCTGCTGCACATCAGATACCTGTGTATAACAGAATCCACATATATATGGCACTTCCTTAACTCCAGTAGTAATCTCATCAAATCTCCTGATGAACTCTTCTTTTGTATTTACTTTGTTTCCATATCCCCATCCGGAATCATCATTATTGAATGCTATTCCACCGTACTCACTGATAAGGACAGGCTGTCCTTTATACTTATACCCATTTGCCATTGCTGACTTATGATTGCTGTGATAAACCTCTGTTGTCAGGATCTCATCTTTGTATTCGATGTATCTTTCTTTGAATATTTCTCCTACTTCTTCATAATCATGAAGAGTGATGATGTCAGATACTGTATGTTCCCATCCATCATTGACAACTACCGGACGATGTTTGTCGATACTCTTTGTCAGATGATAAATACTCTCTGTAAAATGCTGCTCCATGCGCTCCGTCTCCACACGGCTGATCCCCCATGATTCATTAAATGGAGTCCAGGTGATGATACATGGATGATTGTAGTTCTGTCTTACGATCTCAAGCCATTCTTTTGTGAATTCTTCCACTGCATAATCAGAATATTGATAAGCAGAAGCCACCTCGCTCCATACCAGCATGCCCTTCACATCGCACCAGTATAAGAATCTCTCATCTTCTACTTTCTGATGCTTTCTAAGTCCGTTATATCCCAGTGCATGGATCTTATCAATATCCTCGATCAATGCCTCCTCGCTTGGAGGTGTCAGATGAGAATCTTTCCAGTATCCCTGATCCAGGATCAGTCTCTGGTACAGCGGTCTGCCATTCAGCAGGATGTTCGGTCCATCAATGCGAATCTCACGCATAGCAAAGTAAGAACCAACTTCATCCACTATCTCATCCTTATAAACAACCCGGAATTCTACATCATACAGACTCGGATCCTCCGGTGTCCATGGTTTCAATGCCCACTCAAATCCTCTCGGATTCTGCACCTGCATATCGATCCTCGTTTTTACATGTCCTGTAACGATTGCTGTAAAGGTACGGTTAATGAACTCGCCATCAAAAGTAATGACCGTTTCCACCATCAGATCAGGTCCATGCATACACTCCGGTGCTTTCACATCGAATTCCATTTCCATGGAAAGTTCCTCCATATTCGGAGTCATCTTCACATAATCCAGGCTGATCTTCGGCACATACTCTGTCCATACAGTTTTCCAGATACCGGTTGTCTGCACATACCAGCATGCAAAATTCTCATTCAGCCAACGCTGCTTTCCACGAGGCTGCTGTGTATCAAAAGAATCCTCCACTTTCACAACCAGTTCATTGTCGCCATCTTTTACAAGATTCGTGATATCAAAGGAAAATCTGCTGTAGCCGCCTCTATGGCTTCCCGCATACTGCCCATTGACCCAAAGCTTTGTAACAAAATCGCTTCCCTCAAAATGAAGGATAAAATTATTCTTTTCCAGCTTGCTGCTGTCCACGACAATTGTTTTCTTATACCAGATATTATCATGTCTGGTCTCATCCTGAATGCCGCTAAGCTTTGTCTCATAGGTAAATGGAACCTGGATCACTTTTTGTGCCTCGAAGTTCTCATACCATTTGTCTTTCTCTCCCTGATCGGCATCATCAAAAGCAAAGTCCCAGCTGCCATTCAGATTTTCCCAGTCTTTTCTTACAAACTGTGGTCTTGGATAATCCTTAATATAACATTTCATCAATGCTATCCCTCCGTTATTTTCTCTTTTTTTCTAGTATTCTTCAGCTGTCCCAGATATGGGATCAGCAGTAGGATCATAATAAAGAATGCATATGCATACACTTCGGAACGGAAACTGAAGTTTGATCCATCCAAAGCAAATATCAGTATATTGCTCAGAAGCAGGTAATAAAGCGAATCCTGTCCCGTTCTTTCCAGATACCCAGACACAATCTCCACTGCCTTGTTGTTCTCCCGGCGTTTTGCCGCCCAGCATGACAGCAGAAAATACAAATATACAAAGACGCAACCGCCACAGATAAAAAATAATGACGGTGGAAATCTTTCAGGAAGATATCCCTCACGAATGTACTGCCACCAGCATGGAATCCCTACTGCTATTGTACCAATCATCAGCCAAATATTCCACTTGATTTCTTTTTTACACATCCACACACCCGCTGCAAAGAACACCCCGTACTGCAGTACCGGAAATGTGGTAAAATCTCTGGATCCTGTAAAAAGAGCCAGCCAGGAATTATGAATGCTGTCGTATGGTATAAAGCAGGAAACAGCACTTATCGCTACGATCACCCCAAGAATTATCCCATTCATGCGCTTCATCAACGGGAAAACCGCTATTCCCACAAACAATATAGCCGCAAATGACACCAAAAATTCTGACCACCCTGGATACTTTTTCAACAAAAGTACCTCCGTGATAAACTTCCACTGAAAGATTTTCTCTTCTACAAAAGCTACATAAGCAATGCCGGATATATAAAATGCTATCAATATGCGAACCGCATTTTTTCCCATTTTCCGTGCACTTATCCCCCAATTTTTTTGATAGTATGCCAGATTGCCCACGTAGCCAAAGCAAAACAGAAATCCCGAAAAGGTTGCTATATTTATCACATCTCTGAGAACCTTTTGCACACCCTGCTCTTCCATACCAAAGAACTGTATACAGTGGCATAGTATCATGGTGATCGTCAAAATCCCCTTGAAGATATCAATCTCACTTCTCCTCTTACCCATCATTTTTACCCTTTAACTGCTCCGGTCATCATACCGGCTACAATCTGTTTCTCAAAAATAATATACATAATGATCATCGGAAGCGACGCCACCATGCTGGCTGTCAAAGGTTTTACATAATCCACCGTATATGTTCCCGCAAAAGTAGGAATACCTACCGGGAGGGTAAACAGTTCATTACTCATAGCACACAGCAACGGCCACAAATAATTGTTCCAGCTTCCTACAAAAGCAAAGATACATACCGTCGCAATGATCGTTTTAGAAAGCGGAAGCACAATCTTGAAGAAAGTAGTAACCTCTCCGCCGCCATCGATCTTCACTGCTTCCAGAAGCTCATTCGGAAGGCTTCTAAAAAACGTTACCATAATGATCAGGTTCATAGATCCCGCTATAGACGGCAAGATCATACCGGCATAGCTGTCGATCAGATGCATCTGATTCACTGTGATAAAAAGAGGAACGATCGTAGCTTCTCCAGGAACCATAAGTCCAAGAAGGAAATACATAAAGAACACGCCACTTCCCTTAAATGGAAGTTTTGCGATCGCATATGCTGCCATTGCTGAGAACATCACAGTCAAGACCGTAACGATCAAGGCGATCACAAGACTGTTGATCAGCCATGTAGGAACCGATGAATTCATGATAATATCCGGATAGTTCGAAAATGTATACGGAGGAGTGAACCAGTCTATAACTGATTTGATCTGTTTTCCTTCGTGCTGCAATGAAACTGCCAGTGCCCATATGATCGGTCCGATAAAAATAAGCGCAAGCAGAACTGAAATAACATTCATCACCCAGTAACCTGGTGTCTTTTTACCTCTCATTTTAATCTTCCCCCCTTCTTTGAAGAATCTGCTGACCTATAGAAAGAACAAGCAGGATTCCAAACAGTACATAGGACATAGCTGCTGCATATCCCATGTTATTTTTTTCAAATGCATTTTCATATATGTACTGGATCATAGGTCTTGTAGCTGATGCAGGGCCGCCTCCAGTGATCATATAGATCTGACCAAATACCTTGAAGCAGGCGATCATCTGCAATAATGCCACCAGCCATGTTGTTGGTTTCAGGAGCGGAAGCACGATGCTAAAGAGCTGCTGTCTCTTAGATGCTCCGTCTATAGCTGCTGCCTCATAAATCTCTGTAGAAATATCCTGCAAAGCCGACAAATAAAGAAGCATACTAAATCCTATCGTCCACCATACCGTCATGGCTGATATAGTGATCCATACCAGTTTTGGATCCTGAAGCCACTGCAGTTCCTTTGATGCAGGAATGATTCCCAAAGAATGCAGTACACCATTTACAAGTCCGGTATATGGTGTAAATGTATATTTCGCTATAAATGATGCAACAGACACAGAGAGTACACTGGGAAGATAATAAATGATCCTCAGACTCTTTTTCATCTTGGTAGCACGGTTTGCCAGCATTGCCAATACCATGGCTGTAATAACCAGCGCCGGGGTGGTGATCAATGCAAAGACGCCCGTATTTTTAAGTGCTCCCCAAAAATGTTTGTCTGTAATAAATTTTGCGTAGTTATCAAATCCAATGTATTTCAGCTTTCCCATCAGGCCCCATTTGTGAAGGCTGACATAAAAGCCCTGAACAACCGGCCATATAGTAAATATTGTATAAAGAATAAAAAATGGAAGCATAAAGGCTATAGCCGTCAAAAACGCCTTCCTCTTTCTCGCTTTACTCATAATCTTTCTCCTGTCCTTTCAAAAGGCGGCAGTCTCTTATCTGCCATGAGGTTGGAAAAGGGGAGCCATCTGGCTCCCCTCATACAAACCAAACAACAACTCTTTACTCAAGATTGGATTCTAATTCTCCGTAGAGAGCATCAACTGCTGTTGCTGAATCAGCTGTACCTGACCATAAAGTATTCAAACTATCGATCATTCCTGCTTTCATAGCATAGAAATGAGGATTCTTTGATGGAAGGACTGCTGTATCAAGTGCTGCTTTGTAACTGCTTCTATATGGCATATCCAGGTATTCCTGGCTTTCCAGAACTTCTTTGTTAGAAGGAATCTGTCCAGAACCAGCCCATGTAAGTCCACCGTCTTTAGAAACGCCAACCATGAATTCTACTGCTGCTTTTGTATCTTCTTCTGATCTGTCAGGATTAACAGGTAAGATGATCGTATGAGAATCTGCCCAACAAGAAGCATTTTCATAAAGCTGTGGCCATGGCTGAGCACCAAATTTCAAGCCTTCTGTTTTCTCAAGAGCACCTGTTCCCCATGTTCCGCCGAAGTAGAATGCTGATTTACCGCTCTGGAAGAACTTCTGATGATCGTCGATACCTTCTGCAACGTATCCATTATCATACAGGGATTTTACAAAATCTGCTGCTTCTACTGCTTTATCTTTGTCCATTGTTACTTCTGTTCCATCATCACTTACCAGTGGAGTTCCGCCAAGCTGGAAGTAAGTTGCCCACCAGATACGATATGGGTCATCACCATTATTTGTTAATGCAATAGTAGATTCACCATCACCCATAACTGCTTTACATTTATCAAGGATCGCCATGAACTCATCTTTGCTGCTGATGTCAAGCTGTCCATCTGCATTGAGTTCAACGCCTGCCTTTTCCAGGATATCTGTGTTATAGTAAAGAATCTCTGCATGTGTGTCCAGCGGGATAGCATAGATTTCGCCATCAAATGTTACGGAATCCAGTGAGTTCTGAGCATACATTGTTGACAGATCTATGCCAAGCTCGTCCAGATAAGAATCGATCGGCTCTACAACTCCCTGATCAACCAGTTCTGGAAGTTTAGATGCATGAGAGATACCAACATCCGGTCCTTTTCCAGCTGCTACTGCAGTCTGGAGTTTTGTATAATAATCATCCCATACAAGCATGATAGACTGTACTTCTTTTGTTGGCTTTGCTGCGTTATAATCAGAGATAATCTGATCCATGAATTCTCCGTCACCACCACTGAAGAGTGACCAGAATACTAATTTGTTCTCATCTACTGCTACAGCTTCAGGATTGTTGACCGTACCATCCTCATTTACGTCTGCTTCACCTTCTGCTGCTTCTCCTTCAGCTGCTGCATCATCTGTCGCTGCTGCATCGTCTGTTGCCGCTGTATCTGTACTTCCCTCACTTGCACCGCTGCCTGATCCGCCGCAGCCTGCCAGCATACCTGCTGCCATCGTTGCTGATAATAACATTGCGATTACTTTACGTTTCATAAGTGAACCTCCCTTTAAAATATGTTTTCGTTTTCTCTATCTGGCCGTGATAGTTTTTTAACAGTATTACTGTTTTCATTTTGTGTCTCGTTATTCATATCTGGAATTAAAAAACAGTTTTTCTGTTCTTTTAAAGTCCATTATACTCATCATTACCTGTTTGTCAATGAATATTTAACTATTTTCCGTTATATTGCCATAATATTTTTTGGCTTTCGACTTATTTAAACAGTTATTTTGTTTAAATGACATGTTATCATTGCATTTCAACAGTTTTTCTGTTTTATTTGTATATTTCTACCAAAAACTCCCCTTTTGTTTTTAGTAATTATTTTTTCAGCAATAAATTGCTGCGTATACACCTCTTTCTACTTCAGAGCAAGCAAAAAGCTGCCCAAACGGACAGCCTTTTCAAAAATCCCCTATGCAATTTGAACATTTCATCTAATATTCCATAGATAAGACAATATCCTGATCATAATCTCCAAAACCTTTTCCAAAAACGTTAAACCCGCCCACATATTTTGCGTCTTCTTTATTCCCAATGCGTACCGCAACATATGCACGATTCATCAGCTGAAGCTCATCCACAGTAATATCGGACACCTTTTTCCCATTTAGATATCCGCCGTCTTTTCTTACTTCCCACACCATCTGCATCCCATACTGTGTGGATCCATCCGGCCACACCTGTGGTGTCAGCCTTCCTCTTCTTGCTCCAAAGTCTCCCGGACACGTCCATGTACCGCACTCCACTCCGTTTATCCACAATGTGATATCCGACTTCCAATCTTCTCTGTACCCCGGCGCTTCGGAACAAATTTCCATGCACACAGACACCCTGCTTGCCTTTCTATTCTTTGGAACTCCATTCGCAAACTTGTATTCTACATACCCCGATGAGCTCCACAAAAGTCCAGCTTTAAAACGTTCCGGATAAAAGAAACAATAGTCCATATCTTCATTTCCTATGACTCCGTCCATCCCGCACAATCCGCAGGTAGGAGAAACCTTGCAGCTGCTGTAAGCACCCACTGGCATCTCTGCACTGAAGATTTCATTGACATCTGTATCCTTTTTCACCAGATTGATCGATACATAATCAATCTTTCTGGTACATAGCTTTGTCGTCCCTCTGGTCCCCGGCTGTTCTTCCATGCGTACAAGCCCAGCCTGCTCCAGTATCTTCAGATGAAACGCTGTGCTGGAGGCAGGAAGATCCATTTCTTTTGCAATTTCTCCAATGATAAGACTTCGATCGTACAGCAATCGGAGAATGTCTATCCTGACCGGCGAAGACAATGCCTTGCCCAGATCGCAGAGTTCTTCCACCTGCTCCATATCATAATCTTTTAACTTTGCCATATCTTTATCCCCTCACTGATAGTGATGATCATCACATTATTCCTGCCCATGCATATGCCCGCCGCCTGCGATGCCTCTTCCACCACAAAATTATGATGCAGTACTTCAACATCATCCTTTTGTTACTATCGTCCACATCTCTTTGTTAACAATTCCACCGTTTTTTTGATATACTCCGGTGTCGTTCCACAGCATCCGCCGATGATTCCTGCTCCTGCATCTACCAGTTTCATCATATGACGTGCAAATTCATCCGCATTCATATTGTAATGTGCCATTCCCTGGTCATCCATCACAGGCATCCCTGCATTGGGCTTTGCTATGATCGGGATATTTGCCACCGCTTTCATACTTGCTATCACAGATTCCAGCTGGTCCGGTCCAACAGAGCAGTTAAGTCCCACTGCTGCCGCACCCATTTCCTGCAGCGTCAACACTGCTTCAACAGCATTTCCGCCATACATTGCTGTTCCGTCTGATTCCAGACTCAACGAACACATCATCGGAAGATCGCACACTGACTGCACTGCGTCGAGAGCCACCACTGTCTCGTCCACTCCCAGCATCGTTTCTGCACCGATCAGATCCACGCCGGCATCCACCAATGCCTTCGCCTGTTCACGATATGCCTGATACAGGGCATCATATGTCATATCTCCCTGAGGCTCCATCAGTTTGCCTGTCGTTGTCATATCTCCGGCCACCAGTGCACGGCCCGCCACAGCATCTTTCGAGATTTTCACCAGACGCGTGTTTAACTCCTGTATGCGTGATTCCATATTGAAATTCATCATACTGATCCTGTTTGATGCAAAAGTAGGTGCATACACAATGTCACTCCCCGCATCCACATAAGCTCTTTGAAGTTCCTGCAGCACCTTGGGATGTTCCAATACCCACTCTTCCGAAGAGATACCCACCGGCATCCCGGCCGCTCTGAGATTTGATCCTGTTGCACCATCCAGCACTACGATCTTTGATCCTGTGAGTTTTTTAAATTCCTGCTTTGTCATACGATATTTCCTTTCTGTAATGCCACGTGTTTTCTCGCTGTTATTTTTTCCGTTCGCAAAACTCGATACGTTCTTTATTCGGTCCTTCAATAATAAAAAATGCCACACCTTTTTCCCAGAATGGCAATTCTTCAACGCCTTCTGAGAGAATCTTATATCCATTATCATGTGCCCATGCGTATGCACTCTTTATATTTGTACAGTCCAGTGCAAAATGATTGATGGCTCCGGCGATTCCATTTCCGCCTTCCTCGTATGTCTCCAAAACCAGATTTTTCAATCCCAAAAACGCTACCTTAACTCCGCTTGACGGTATCACCTTGCGATGTTCCACTACAAATCCAAGTTTTTCATAAAATCCGATCGTCATCTCTATATCCGAAGTCGGGATACCAATATGCTGGATCCCACTTACCCATTGCTCTGCACCCATTCTTTATACCTCCGCATCACTTTCTAATGAAATATAGTATAGCTTATTTTTCAACAACAAACAAGACAGTCTGCGACAAAACCTATGATATAAGAATCCTGATGTTATTGTACATTCATTGTCCAGCAACATCCTGATTGCAGGATCCGCCGCCGCAGTGCGATCCTCACGGAGTGTTTTTTATCATAGGACTCCCTTTCCTATAATAAAAAATCGGATGCAAATTACAGGCTCACCTGTTTTGCATCCGATTATTCTTTGCTTGTACTCTATTTTTATACTCTATTATTCCGCATCTGCCGCTGTATCGTCTGTTGCCGCATCATCTGTTGCTGCTGCATCATCTGCTGCCGCTGCATCATCTGTCGCTGCATCGTCTGTTGCTGCATCCTCAGTTGGAGTGCTTTCTGCCGGTGTACTTTCCGCTGCTGCATCCTCAGTTTTGTAAGTGAAGGACTTGCTGTCAGTGATCTTTACTTTCTTCCAGACGCTGTTCTCTATCTTCATGTCAGCGGCTTCTTTCCACTCATCAAGAAGGGCATTATATGCTTCATCCTCACGTTCTGTGATAATCTGCTCTTTCTTATTCGCTGTACCTTCCTCATCGAACTCCAGGTCCTTACGGATCACATAATATCCATCATCGCCTTCTGCCAGTTCGTTCAAAAGTTCTCCGTCAGCCAGATCTTTTGATGCATCGATAACTGCCTGATTCATATTGTCATCTTCACTGCCTGCAGTAGTGTAATCTGCAGTAACTGCGATGAGATTCTCATCTACTTCTTTTGCAAGGGCATCCATATCTGCATCTGCAATATTTTCTTCCGCTTCCATCTTCTCCAGAACTGATTCTGCTGTAGCTTTCTTCTCAGCTTTTTCTTCTTCTGTCAGCTCGATCTTATTGCCATCTTCGTCTTCTTCTGTTCCCTCAGTGGAGACGAATACGTATGTGACCTTTGTCTGATTTGCTTCGTCATCACTTACTTCTTTATCTGCACCGGCTCTCATCGGTTCCTGCATCTTCTGACGGTAAGTCATCAGCTGCATATAAGTAACGATATCGCTCTCAGCCACTGCCAGTTCTTCCAGTGCAGCCTCATCATTTGCTTCCATAAATGCTGCTGCCGCTTCATCGATGGCAGTCTGCTCTTCTTCACTGATGCTCACATCATAATCTTTTGCATGTGCACGCAGAACGTATAACTGTAAAAGATTATCCATAACGTCATCTTTTGCACTTTCGCCGTAAGTTTTTCCGTCTTCGCCTTCATCATCCCAGATGCCTGCTGATGCGTCAATACCATAACTCTGAGCCATCATCTGATAATAGCTCTCTGTCTGTGCCTGCTGATCTCTTGCTACATAGCTGGCAAGTCCAAGAGTGATATTCTCTCCATCTATCGTTGCTACTGTCTGTGTTCCATCTAATTTTCCACATCCGGAAAGTCCTGTTACGCACATAGCTGCTGCAAGGACACCGCACGCGATCCTACTGTTGATCTTTTTCATCTTTTCCTCCACAAATAAATGTATTTTGACTGTTTTTCATTATATTCCATTTTGGGGAAGTGGGCAACCTTTTTCCTTGATTTCAAAGTTTTTTCACATTATTTCCTGCCAGATCTTCGTTTTCATTCACAACAATACACTGCATTTCACTCAAAAGTTCCATTGCCTTCTCCATCATTGGTATCACTTCTTTTGCTTTTCGCTTTCTCGGAGTATACAGGAAATACGGATTTGACTCCACCTTAAATTTCAGTTCTTCCGGATGTTTTGCAATGATCTGCGGAAGCTTCGTCGGATCCACCTTCGCTTTTTCATACATTGTCAGGCGAAGCTGCTCTCCCATCTGTTTCACTTCCGTCAGATAGATCCTGTGTGCCATAGCCTTCAGATTCGCTATCGCCAACAGATTCTGTACCATCTTCGGCGGTTCTCCAAATCGATCCAGAAGTTCTTCCTGCATATCCTCGTATTCTTCTGCATTTTCTATACCGGCGATCCGCTTGTAGATATCCAGCTTCAGATATTCATTCGGGATATACTTTTCCGGAATATATGCATCAATGTTCATATCAATGGTAGTCTCAAAATCATCCTGGACTTCGATGCCTTTTGCCTCCTGGACAGCTTCATTGAGCATCTTACAGTAAAGATCGTACCCCACCGCTTCCATATGCCCATGCTGCTCAGCTCCCAGCAGGTTTCCCGCACCCCGAAGTTCCAGATCACGCATGGCGATCTTGATACCGCTTCCAAGTTCAGTAAACTCGCGAATGGCATGAAGACGCTTCTCCGCAATCTCCTTCAGCATTTTATTTCGTCTATACATAAGGAATGCATACGCAGTCCTGTTCGAACGTCCCACACGGCCTCTGAGCTGATAAAGCTGAGAAAGCCCCAGCTGATCCGCATCATGGATGATCATGGTGTTGACATTCGATATATCAAGTCCCGTTTCTATGATCGTGGTGGATACCAGGACATCGATATCTCCATTGATGAATCCGTACATGATCTTTTCAAGCTCACGCTCGCTCATCTGTCCGTGGGCATACGCCACATTTGCCTCGGGTACCAGTTTTGCGATCTGGTTAGTGACTTCCTCTATATTGTTGACGCGGTTGTACACATAGTAAACCTGTCCATCTCTCGCCATTTCGCGGCTGATCGCCTCGCGGACCATCTCATCGTTATATTCCATCACATAAGTCTGGATAGGCATACGATCCTGAGGCGGTTCCTCCAGAACACTCATATCACGGATCCCGATCAGGCTCATATGGAGAGTTCTCGGGATAGGCGTGGCAGTCAGCGTCAGTACATCCACGTTTTTCTTCATTTGCTTTATTTTTTCTTTATGGGTAACGCCAAAACGCTGTTCCTCATCGATGATCAGCAGCCCCAGATCTTTGAACTTTACATCCGCCGAAAGAACCCGGTGCGTTCCGATGACAATATCCACCAGACCCTTTTTCAGATCTGCCAAAGTCTTTTTTTGCTGGGACGGCGTACAAAAACGGCACATCAGATCCACACGTACCGGAAATTCCTTCATTCTCTGGGTAAATGTATTATAATGCTGCTGTGCAAGGATCGTAGTCGGCACCAGATATACCACCTGTTTGCCCTCCTGGATCGCCTTAAATGCCACCCGAAGTGCAATCTCCGTTTTGCCGTAGCCCACATCTCCGCATATCAGTCGGTCCATGATCTTATGGCTCTCCATGTCCCGTTTTGCAGCCTCGATAGCCAGCAGCTGATCCTCCGTCTCCTCAAAAGGAAACATCTCCTCAAATTCTCTCTGCCACACCGTATCCGGTCCATAGATGAATCCCGATTCATTTTGTCTGGCCGCATAGAGCGCAACCAGATCTTTGGCTATATTTTTTACTGCTCCACGCACGCGAGTCTTGGTCTTATTCCATTCCTGACCGCCAAGTTTATTTAATTTGGGTGGTTTCGCATCTGCTCCCGCATACTTTTGGAGCATATCAAGCTGGGTTGCCAGGATATACAGATTGCTTTTTCCCGCATACTCTATCTTGATATAATCTTTTACCACACCATCCACTTCCATCTTCTCGATGCCCTTGTACACACCCAGACCATGGTTTTCGTGGACAACAAAATCTCCCACGGACAGTTCCGCAAAGCTTTGTATCTTCTTTCCGCTGTATTCGGATTTTTTTCTCTTTTTCTTCTTCTCTTTACCAAATATATCCGTCTCAGAGATCACAACGTATTTGATCAGAGGATATTCAAACCCTCTGGTCACATGACCACAGGATACTTTGATCTCACCGGGCGAGATCAGTCTCTGTATATCCTCACTATAGTACGCATTCATACCTTCTTCCTGAAGGTTCGCCGCAAGCCTTGCTGCCCTTGTCCTTGACGGGGACAGCAAAAGCACCTGATATCCCATTTTTTTCCAATGTTTCAGGTCTTTTAGCAGCATTTCAAAACTATTGTTGTATGGATTCACCGACTTTACAGTAAGCTGAAGTTCTTTCTGGAAGTTCCACTCATTTCCTCTCGGTTCCATCGTTGAAAGCGACAGCGTATGCCGGGAGTGAAGCCGGTGAACGATATCCTGATGCCGGCAGATCAGATTCATCTGTCCTGGAAGAAGATATCCCTTTTCCAGACGGTGGATCATGCTTTCATGAAATTCTTCTTCCGTTGCCTTCGCATGCTCCGTCAAACGATTCGGCTCATCGATCACCACCAGTGTATCCTCCGGAAAATAATCAAGAAAAGAAACCGTTGTCTTATAAAAATAGTGGATAAAGTTCTCAGCCCCTGTAAAATGCTGGAACTCCTGTATCTGGTCCTTCACCTCATCTGCAAGATGACGCACTCTCGCCGCTTCCTCTGTCTTAAATTCATCTCTCAGCTTTTTGTAGAAGCTTTTTGCCTCCTTTTCGATCGCCTTCATTCCTCTGGCTATCGAATCTTTATCTAATATCATCTCTGTCGCAGGATAGATCGATATTTGTTCCAGATTTTCTATGGACCTTTGGCTCTGGGCATCAAAACTGCGGATGGAATCAATCTCATCTCCCCACAGTTCTATACGCCACGGATTTTCCTCTGTCAGCGGAAAGATATCCATGATCCCACCACGAATAGAGAACTGTCCCGGCACCTCCACCTGACCTGTTCTCTCATATCCCAGCTCCACCAGCTCATTTTTCATCTTATCCAGATCGATCTCACTGTCATTTTTAAAATGAAGTACTTTGCTTTTCCACAATTCCAATGGGATCAGATAATCCAGGCAACTGTCCATCGAAGCAATGACAGTAACTTCGTCATTTTCCAGAAGTGCTTTCAGCACCTGAAGTCTCTGCCTCGTGATCAGATTCCCATGGATATCTGCCTGATAAAAAATCAAATCTCTGGCCGGATACAGAAGCACTTCCGGATCATACAGACGGTAATCCTCGTAAAATACCTTCGCCTTCAGATCATTTTCCACAATGATCAAACGAAAAGGAAACTCCCGGGCAAGCCCATTTGCAAAATGAGCTTTCTGGGAGTCCAGACAACCGGAAACCTGCACGATTCCCTGCTTTTGTATTTGTTTTTCTATCTCATCAAAATCTGCCAGATTATATAAAGGTTGTACGAATGCATCCATCTGTATCCTCCGTTCCTCCCGGTCATCCTGTCTTTTCCCTGCCATAGCAGCCCTCTGTTTCAAATGAGCCTGCCTTATTTTTTTACAGCAGCATTATACTGGTTCATAGCTTCATCTATCTCGCCCTGCACGATGAGAGCAGCCGCTTTTACTGTTCGTTCAATCGCTTCATTCACCAACGCGCGGTCCTCCTTCGGGAAGTTTCCCAACACATAATCAGCCAGATCCCAGTTCTTCGGTTTTTCACCCACACCGATCCTGATCCGCTGAAAGTTCTGCGTGCCCAGGTGGGAAATAATACTCTTGATCCCATTATGCCCGCCGGCACTGCCTTTTTTCCTAACCCGGATCTGTCCGGGAGCCAGCGTAATATCATCATAGATGACCAAAAGTTCACTCTCCGGATCAATCTTATAATAATCCACCATCGCCCGCAAAGACTCACCACTGGCATTCATAAAAGTAAGCGGCTTAGCCAGGATCACCTTCTGCCCCTCTATAACACCCTTACCATACATCGCCTTATGCTGCTTCCCGGAAGAAAGTATCCGATACTCATCCACCAAAGCATCAATAGCATCAAACCCCACGTTATGCCGAGTATTCTCATACTGTTTCCCCGGATTCCCCAGACCTGCAATAATAAACATCATCAATCTCCTCATATACCATATCCATGTGCGAGTGACAATATCACCCTCACACGACAAATCATCATAATATCTCTAACCCATCTCAAACATCGACGAGCAGACACAAAATCCACCACTCACCCGAAGTCCACCGACCCATCCACCCCACCTGAATGCCGAATTGCCACACCGCCGCTGCTACGCAGCGTTTTCCCGGCCCTTCCCCCAAATACCATTGGAGGCCATGGAGATGAGACTCAGGATCAAAATGGCGGGCCCATCCCGCCATTTTGGTCCATCTTTGAGGCTCATCGCAATGCCCGGCCGACTGGTATCTGGGGAAAGGGCCGGGAAAACGCGTCCCCATACCAGCCACCTATGCAATTCCCATCAGGTAAAAAACACCATCTCCTGCTCTGGTTTTTGGGCTGCCTCGATCGCGGTCGCATACAGTACCGGACCTTCATCATGATACACATCCATATATTCCTTACGGATCTCAGCCGTAACTGTAACCCAGGTTCCCATCCGAAGTCTCTTCGAATCCGGATTCTTACACACATATCCGATAAACTGAGTATCATCTGCGCAGCAAGTCATAGCCATTCTTCCCGGAACAAAGAACCCTGCATTCAGATCTCTGCTCTTTAATACCTGACCCTTGATCCTAACTGTTTTTCCCACATAATCATCCAGATTATCCATCATGTCTATATACCAGATACCAAAGTCTATATCTTCGATCTCAATGATCGGAGCATCCATATCATACGGCATCTCATCCTGAAAAATATCCTCGATCTCGCCTTCTTCATCTTCAAACAGAACATCAGCCCCGGCATTTACCACTTTTACACTCCTGCGGAAATTTGCAAGGGGATTGTCTTTTTGGCAGCGATTAAAGATGACCATATCTGCGCCGCGGATCATTTCCACGAATAAAGATTTCATATTGTTCATATAAATCTGGAAACTGCTCGCATCAACGGTCACGATATGCTGCGCCATATCCCAGTAACGGGGCATGGTCATCTCATAAAGCTTGTCTACTGACCACAGAGGATTATATTCGATCAAAACTCTCTCCGGTTTATGCTTTTTATCCAGCATACGAAGCGTCTCCAGAGTAAAATCTTCCGGCTCTTCTATCACTTCCATAACAGTGTTGCATCTTTTAAGGTCAACCTCGTTATACTCTTCTTCCCCTTCTTCACAAAGGATCAAAAGAGTCTTCTCAGGAATCTTAAAGTAATCCTGATGAATCGTAAAATTCAAAAATTTTGTCTTACCACTTTCCAAAAATCCGGTAATTAAATATACTGGTACATCTCTATCTAACATATCTATTTCACTCCAAATATTTCTGCGATTTTGTCTTCGTTCATCTTAGAACCGATGACACATAATTTTCCAGTAATCTGTGCTGATCCGGTACGAACCTCATATTCTTCCGGAACCATATCAAAATAAACCCACTCTCCATCTTTGCCATCAACCATACCTTTGGCACGAAGGATCACGCCAAGGCTTTCATCCTCGGAAAGCTGTTTTAAGATTGCTTCAATCTCTTCTTTTGAATATTTCTTCGCAGTCTCACGCCCCCAGCTGGTAAATACTTCGTCTGCATGGTGATGATGATGTCCATGTTCATGATCATGTCCGCATCCACAGCCACACTCCGCATCATGGTCATGGTGATGCTCATGATCATGGTGATCATGTCCACATCCGCATTCTTCCTCATGGTCGTGATGATGCTCGTGATCGTGGTGGTCATGTCCACATCCGCATTCCTCATCATGGTCATGGTGATGCTCGTGATCGTGGTGGTCATGTCCACATCCGCA
Organism: Clostridia bacterium; assembly: GCA_009929525.1. Lineage (GTDB taxonomy): Bacteria > Bacillota > Clostridia > Lachnospirales > Lachnospiraceae > Oliverpabstia. The sequence goes on from SAAH01000028.1 coordinate 20,970, forward strand.
TTCCTCATCATGGTCGTGGTGATGCTCATGATCGTGGTGATCATGTCCACATCCGCATTCCTCATCATGATCGTGATGATGGTCATGTCCGCATACAGGGCAGATTTCTTCCTCTTCTTCTCTTCCCTGTTCCATAGCTTCCAGAATCTGTGCTCCATCCAGTTTTTCAATTGGTGTTGTGATGATAACTGCATCTTTATTCACACCGCGGATCAGTTCTACTGCCTGTTCCACTTTCTCATCTGTAGCTTTCGGTGTGTCCGTACGGCTCAGGATGATCGTTTTCGCATACTGGATCTGATTTTCAAAGAATTCACCAAAGTTTCTCATATACATTTTGCTTTTATTTACATCGGCAACTGTAGTGTAGCTGTTCAGACTGATCTCACAGTCCACATCGATATCCTTTACTGCTTTTATTACGTCAGATAATTTTCCAACTCCTGATGGTTCAATGATGATTCTGTCCGGATGATAAGTCGTGATAACTTCTTTCAAAGAAGTACCAAAGTCTCCAACCAGCGAACAACAGATACATCCTGAGTTCATCTCTCTGATCTCGATTCCAGATTCTTTCAGAAAACCTCCGTCTATTCCGATCTCTCCAAATTCATTTTCGATCAAGACTACCTGCTGTCCCTCCAATGCCTCTGACAGAAGTTTTTTGATCAGTGTTGTCTTTCCTGCACCCAGAAATCCTGAAATAATATCAATTTTTGTCATGTATTTTAACCTCCTGATAAACGACCAAAAAGGGCTGTTTTTAAAACAGCCCCTGTATACCTAGTATCAAATCCTTATCCTATTGGATAATTCTGTTATATTATAACCACTTTTCCTCCAAAAAGTAAAGTGATATCAATTATTTTTCCGGTGAGCCATTGAATTTTACATTACTGTTCACCCGCAATGTCATTAGATGCGAACATTCACCTGTCATCTGGGGCATAGATATGCAAGATCCGCCTCCTGCCCTGTGTCAGGACTAATAACGCGGCAATAGTATAAATGTGTTGCAGATTCCCCAATTCGCTTGAAATCATCATGTTTCGCTGGGCAAAACGGAATATATTTTTATTCTTTTGTGTATATGCCCCGTCGGATCAGCATTGGCGGCGGAGACATCACCATTTTCTTTCGTTGACATCAACTTTTTTCTTCCATGTGTCTCGCAAAGCATGTTGCTGAAGAATGAACAGTAACAATTTTATCCTACATATTCAAAATGCTGATAGTCTTTTATGATATCCCAGTCCCCGCCCCAGGAAAATCCGTACTTTAAAAATATCTGAAAGCAGATATCCTCGTGGGTTATCACGTGGGCAAGTCCTGTATCTCTGGCGATATATTCGTCCGCATTGTCATGGTGCCAGACGGGACTGCCACTTTTATAGCTTACATAGGGATTCTGCTGAGGATTGATATCGATTGCCTTTCCATATGCATGATTGGACAAGCTAGTGCCCCCTGTGATCTCACGGTAGCAAAAAGCCGATGTGTTATTGACTTCGATAGATGCTGTATCGCTGCTGTCACCATCCCCTGCCCAATAGTCGTCGATCAGATGCATCGACTGGATCTCATACTCTGCCTCGAATAATTCTCTGAAAATCTGTACCATACTCTCTGCCACATCCGCATTTACGATCAATTCACCCATCTGGATCTGATGATCAAAATTATAGTGAAGCACTTTCAGATATCTCAGATTTTCAAGAGAAATATCATCATTTTCCCTATATGATTTTCCTTCTATCCGTCCATAAATTTCATCGGATATGCTGTAGCTGCAAAAATACGACGGAAGCTGTTCCCTGTCGATCCGGGTTTCTTCGATAAGTGTACCTGCAGGTATATGTTCCATATCCAACCCCTCCACTGCTATCTGATCTGCTGCTCCCTGTGCAGTATCATCTGCCGTGTCCCCTGTAGTTTCGTCTGCGTTTTTTTTCGATTCTTCCTGCAGTTGCGTCAGGCTTCCTTGTAGTTCAGCGTTCTGATCCTCCAATGACGCTACCTTTTCCTGGAGTTTTTCATTTTCCTGCTGCGCATTTTTTAGTTTATGACTCATGTTCCATGAAAATACTCCGTATACAGCCACCAAAACCACAACTAATGTGCCTACAACGATAGCCAACATTTTTTTCCTGTTTTTTCGTCTCATCTGCTGCCTACTCCCCGTACATTCCGATTTCAGCTATGCATGTGTCATCCCAGGATGTACCCTTATATACCTCTTCGATCACTATCTCTATCTCGGATGCCGGAAATGGTTCCGACAGTTCCAGCCAGTATTCCCTCTGCTCCTTCGGAAATTCCACCTCACATCCAAAGTCGCCTATCGTTATATCCAACGTTTTCGGACGGTTATTTCCTACCGCATATTCTTTCGTCTTCCAGTTTCCCAGCCGGAAGGACAAGTATTTTATTTTTTTCTCCTCTCCGAATTGGAACCACAGACTTTCCCCGATCCCATCTCCATCCACGCCATCCTGCCATGTAGTCTCCGATACTCCATCGAGAACTTTCCATACATCATTTGGTGAGTCTGCACCCTCCTGAAAGAGTGATGAACTGGCACCGGCCTGTGTTGGCTCCAGCTTCATATATGGTGCAAGCTGCGCAGGCGGATCACAAAAACCTACTACTACATCTTCCGGATTGATCTGAGGTTCTTCTTCCGATGAAGAATCTGCTGAAGGCACCGCAATCACCTCGTTACCCGCCGCATCTGCTGCATCCCCGCTTCCAGACATTTCTCCTGCATCCCCAGTATCCTCTGACGAACCGATACGTTTTTTCTTCGAAGTTCCTGAATCATCCAGGTTCCCTGCACTGGCTGACTCCTGTGTTTTATTTTCTCTTATATTCTGGATCAATGTACCAGCAAGAAATCCAACTCCTCCCAGAACAACTACACTTGCTACAACACCCAATATAATGAGTGGAGTTTTGCTTTTCTTTTTGACTGGTGGTTTTCTCATTGGAGCCTGTCGGATCGGTTCCCGTCTGATCGATTCCCGTCTGATCGATTCCTGTCTGATCGGTGGCGGGATAATCGTTTCCTGACCGGCTGGATTTTGGTCGATTGGCTCCTGACCGGCTGGATATCGCCCAATCGGTTTCTGACCGATGGGCTGGTCTGGTGAAACATAATCCACCAGTGAATTCCCACATTCCGGGCAAAATACGGATTCATCCTCTATTTCGGTATTACAATATGGACATTTCATAGATTTCCCTCCTCAAATAATGCAGCTATGCAGTGTTATATTCTACTGTTATGTTTTTCTGTTATGGTTTGTTGTTGCTATAATTTACAGCCATACTATGCAATATGACTATCCTCGTTACATCCTATACTTTAAACGTTATATCGAGCATATTATAACACGGTAACGTGGTAAAATCTATCTTGTTTCTGCAAATATCCTTCATTGATAATCTCAAAAGTTACTGTGCACTCCGTGTTACGCAATACCCTTCGCAATGCACACAAACTCCGCCAGGTGTATCGCTTTAGAAAGAAAACCTGTCTGGCGGCGTATGTAGAAAAAACGCTAAGCTCTGCCCCATTTTCTCTGAAAAATGATTTGATCTTGTGCAAACAGAGGTCTAAATAAGCATATACATGTTTTCAAATTGCTTTTACCTCGTTTATGAAGAATATCGAGGTAAAAAACTAGCTTAAATCTGTATATACCCATTAACAACTTGTATAATTACACAGTCAGGGGAGCTGCAGCTAACTTGGGACAGGTACCATTACGGGGTTAATATCTTGTATAGTTGTACAACTGAGAGATTGGGAAGTTTTCCCTCTGTCAAAACAGACTGCTGATCCGGCAAGCACTTGCCAGACCAACAGTCTTTTTATAATTTGTCTCATATCAATTCATTTAAAACACAAACACCATCACCCCATAAGCCGGCAAAGTATACTCCAAATGGAACGGTTTTCCATCGCATTCCCCTTTGACCGCCTTGAATACCGGGTCTGCCACCGGTGCATCTCCGCCGTATTTTGGATCAGCACTGTTAAGTACCAGCTTATACTGTTTCTTCTTATCAACTCCAACCCAGTAATTCTTTCTTTCAACCGGAGTAAAGTTGACCACAAATAAAAGATTATTTCTCTTCGTCGGTGACCAGCGGACAAAGCTGTAGATGCTTCTCTCGGCATCATTGGCATTGATCCATTCGAAGCCATCATATCCATTATCGTTCGCATAAAGTGCCGGATATTTTTTATACATCTGAAGCAGATCTTTCACATATTCCTGTAGCTGAAGATGTCTGTCTTCTCTCAGAAGATACCAATCAAGTTCCCGTTCCTCACTCCACTCCTGGAACTGTCCAAAGTCCTGTCCCATAAAGAGAAGTTTCTTTCCAGGATGTCCCATCATGAACGAGTATCCAGCTTTCAGATTCTCAAATTTATCATCATACAAACCTGGCATCTTATTGATCATGGAACATTTCAGATGAACCACCTCATCATGGGAAAGTACCAGGATATAATTTTCGCTGAAAGCATAGGTCATAGAGAAAGTCAGCTTATTATGATTATCTTTCCTAAAAAGCGGATCCAGTTTCATATACTCGAGGAAATCATGCATCCATCCCATATTCCACTTGAAAGAAAATCCAAGTCCATTTTCTTTCTCCACATCTCCTGTTACCTTTGGCCAGGCTGTGGATTCTTCCGCTATCATCATAACGCCTTTGTTTCTTCCACGGATCAATGTATTCATATGTTTGAAGAACTCGATAGCCTCCAGATTCTGGTTGCCGCCGTACTTGTTAGCTACCCACTGTCCATCGCTCTTTCCGTAGTCAAGATACAGCATGGAAGCTACTGCATCCACACGGAGTCCATCCACGTGGAACTCTTCTACCCAATATAGAGCATTGGCGATCAGGAAGTTCTTTACTTCATTTCTTCCATAATTGAATATCTTTGTACCCCAGTCAGGATGTTCTCCCTGACGCGGATCCGAGTGCTCATAAACACAGGTACCATCAAATTCAGCAAGGCCATGGGCATCTTTTGGAAAATGTGCCGGAACCCAGTCAAGAATGACACCGATCTTGTTCTTGTGAAGATAATTGATCAGATATTTGAACTCTGCCGGAGAACCAAAACGTGAAGTCGGAGCATAATATCCGGTTACCTGATAACCCCAGGATCCATCAAATGGATGCTCAGCGATTCCCATCAGCTCCACATGGGTATATCCCATCCTTTTCACATAATCTGTCAGTGTATGTGCAAATTCCCGATAGCTGTAGAACCCGTCCGGATCCTGTTCAGTCGCCGGATGTTTTCTCCATGAGCCCGGATGGACTTCATAGATAGAGACAGCCGCTTCCTTCGGATCGGTCACGGAACGTTTCTTTATCCACGCATCATCTCCCCATTTGAATCCGGTGATATCTGCAATACGTGAAGCATTTCCCGGTCTCATCTCAGACCAGGTAGCATACGGATCTGCTTTATAAAGGTCACGTCCATCCTGAGCTTTGATATGGTACTTATAAAGATCTCCCACTTTGGCTCCCGGAACAAATACTTCCCATACACCGATTGGTCCAACTTTCACCATCGGATCAGCTTCCGTTTCCCATTCATTAAACTCACCGATGACCGAAACCGCGGCAGCATTTGGTGCCCACACAGCAAAATAAACTCCTTTTTTCTTTCCCTGAACAGTGGGATGTGCCCCCATCTTATTGTAAATATTATAATGTGTCGCCTGTCCAAATAAGTATTGATCCAGTTCTCCAAAACTCATTTTTTCTCCCATACCTATTCTCCTTCTATTTTTGAAACCAGCCTGTCAGCAGACCGATTACATATTTCACATTTCTCTGTTTGACAAAAGTACCGTTCCGTTCGGAGGAAGCTGGATCACTAATTTTCCATTTTCCTCTTTGCACTCTTTGCCTGTTATCACATCTGTATATCCTTTACCCCCAACAGGCACCGGAACATATATGGTACTTTCCTGATCCTCATCATTATTAAGTGCGATCACCATCGCCTCATCTCCCTGGACACGGGCAAACGCATACTGTCTGTTCATAAGCAAAAGCTCTCGATATTCTCCATAGATACTTTCCGGATGCTCTCTCCTGGCTTTTCCAAGAGTACATATCCATTCGGTAAGTTCCGGGTTCGGAGGATTCTTCTCCAGCTCATCCAGATCCAGTGCCGGACGGAGCGGATCATCATTTCCCCCTTCTTTTCTTCCCTGGATCCCCCATTCAGATCCATAATAAATCGATGGGATACCCGGAAGGAAATAAAGCAGCGTATAGATCAATGGCAAATGTCCCTGGATATTCACCTTGCTTGCCAACCGGTCCACATCATGATTATCTACAAAGGAATACAGCTTCAGTCCGCGGTATATGCCGCCATTGCTGTCAAATTCTCTCCGGATCGTATGGGCAATCTCAAAATAATTGTGATCATTATGTCCAGAGTATAATCCCTTATGAAGTTCGTAATTTGTTACACTATGTAAAAGTCTTGTACCATCCTGGATATACCGGGCATAATCGCCGTGGATCACTTCACCCATCAGCCAGAAATCCTTCTTCCACTCGCCGGTACATCTTCTCATATCCTCCATAAATCCAAAATCAAGACAATCTGCACAATCCAAGCGTATACCATCAATATCAAATTCTTTGATCCATCCATGTATACTTTCCAGAAGATAATCCTTTACTTCCGGATTCTGCAGGTTCAGATTCACCAGTTCAAAACAATTTCTCCACGCTTCATAGGAAAATCCATCATTATACCAGGTATTTCCTCCAAACCAGATGCCCTTATACCATCCTGTATATCTGGATTGTTCTCTATTTTTCTGAATATCCTGAAATGCAAAAAACTCTCGTCCCGTATGATTAAAGACTCCATCCACGATCACTCGTATCCCAAGTTCATGAGCCTCTTTCACAAAACCTCTAAAATCTTCATTGTCTCCAAGTCTCTTATCTACCATGCGATAATCCTTTGTGTCATATCCATGTGTAGACGACTCAAATAATGGTCCTATATAAATAGCATCACATCCCAGTTCCTTAATATGCGGAAGCCATCTTGCCAGTTTGGGAAAACGATGCGTCACCTCCGTCTGTCTGTTCTCTCTTGGTGCACCCGACATTCCGATCGGATACATATGATAAAATACTGCCTCTTCAAACCATGCTGCCACTTCTTCACCCTCCTGTTATCACGAAAATATTCCATATAAAAACTGATGAACGATCTCATATGTCTTTTCATTTGACATGTTGATCGATTCTTCTTCTCTTATGTCTCTTCCCAGCATCATCATATGGGAATCCAGAATCCCCATAAAGCTGACTGCAAACTGTTCCTGCCTTCCCCGCATATTGCCAAGGATATGAGCAGAATCTTCAAATATCTTAACCACCAGCTGATAGTACTTTCGGATCAAAGGAAATACCACCTGAAATCCTTCCGTCTCCCTTCCCGCATACAACTGGCTCATCATCAACAGATAAAACTTTCTGTGCGTCCCCGCAAAATCAAAATACGCTCTTGCAACCTGATATAAAATATCCGCCACCTGACCTTCCGTTTCAGCTGCTTCCTTGAGCATCTCCTCCAGGATCGCACTGTTCGAATGCAGGATCTCTTCCATGAGCCCTTGTTTACTGCCAAAATAATAATACAACGTCGGCTTCGTCACTCCCGCACGATCCACGATCTCCTGAACTCCCACCGCATCGTATCCCCGGGCACAAAACAGATCCAGCGCACTTTGTAATATGATTTCCCTGTTGTCCATACTCCAGCTCCTTTCCCGAGATTCCACATCCGCAATCCAATCGCTGAGTTTCTATATTTTATTATACCAATCGGTATATAGAGTGTCAACCATGGAAACTGCACATAAATTTTTAATTTTTTTATGGAAAATATCTTCTCTCTTTCCCTATGTATGGTAAAATGAGCGTTAATGGACCAACTGCATCTTTATATCAAATGATTACAGGAGAACACCTATGACACATACGACCGGATTAAAAAAACACATGATCAAAGACAGGAATTTCTACAAGACTTTTGGCATTCTGACCCTCTCTCTGGCACTCCAGAATCTTCTCACCTACAGCGTCAATCTGGCAGATAATGTTATGCTTGGTGCCTACAGTGAAAGTGCTCTGTCCGGTGTGTCTCTCTGCAATCAATTCCAGTTTCTCCTTCAGATGCTGGTTGCCGGAGCCGGTGAAGGTGTGGTTGTCATGGGCTCCCAATATTGGGGCAAAGGCGATCTCAAACACATCCCCCACATCATAGGTGTAGCTCTGCGTTTTGGTCTCGGCATGGCTCTGATGATTTTCCTCGGCGTTCTGATATTTCCCTCACAGCTTCTGGGTCTTTTGGCAAATGATGCTGCCGTCATAAGCGAGGGCACACGCTACATGCAGATCATATGCTTTTCTTATCTGATTTTTACACTGACTAATATTCTGGTAACTTCACTCCGATGTATCGGCATCGTGGTCATCGGTTATATCATATCGGCTGTAACCCTGGTCAATAATATCATTCTCAATTATTGCCTGATTTACGGTCACTTTGGTCTCCCCCGCATGGGTGTCCAGGGAGCCGCTGTTGCAACCTTGATATCCCGGTGCCTTGAGTTCTTCATCGTAATATGGTTTCTAAAATACAAAGAAAACAGCCTGAATCTCACCGCAGGAAAACTGATAAAAATTGACAATTCATACTTTCGCGATTATACCAAAATATCCCTCCCTGTCTTGTTAAACGGTGCATTATGGGGATTAGCCCAGATGGTCCAGACCGGAATCCTTGGACACCTGGGAGCGGCAGCTATCGCTGCAAATTCTATCGCAACTGTCGTCTTTCAGATCCTGTCTGTGGTTTCCTACGGTGCCGCCAGCGCAGCCGGTATCGTTGTAGGCAAATGCATCGGTTCCGGAAAAGAACATCAGTTAAAGGACCTCGTCCATACCCTCCAGGTTTTATTCATCTGTATCGGGATCATCTCCGGCCTGCTGATCTATGCCATACGTTATCCTGTTCTCTCCTTGTATCAGGTATCTGAGCAGGCACAGAAACTGGCAGTACAGTTTATGACTATTCTCGCCATAACCACAGTAGGCACCTCCTATCAGATGGCCAGCGACAGCGGCATCATCAAAGGCGGCGGAGATACAACCTTCAGTATGAAAATGAATCTGATAAGTATGTGGGGGATTGTTGTTCCTCTATCTGCTGTAGCTGCATTCTTATGGAAATGGCCTCCGATCGCCGTATTTTTCCTTTTAAAATGGGATCAGTTATACAAATCAATCCCCGTATATCTCCGGATAAGAAGCTGGAAATGGGTCCGAAAAGTCACTCGCTAATTTCACCATCTCATTTTTTCTTCAGTATTTTCATGGAATTTTAAGATTTGCCACTGTTCATTCATGTTACAATGGGGCTATCAAAAATAAGGGGAGTGATATTATGATATGTCCAAATTGCAAACACGAAGTCACAGGAAGATTCTGTAATTTCTGCGGTGCACCGCTGGAAATTGACACAGATATGCCAGTGGAAGTTCCTGATTATGAAGAATTTCCATTCGGCAGTGACAGCATGGACACCATTCATTCAAATGATAATAATAGATATACCAATGCGAAATCTGCTGCTTCAGATAATGATCTATCTGCCCGAAAAAAGGCTTCCAGCGGCAGCCGCCCTTCTACAGTGAATCAAAAAAACACAATAAAGCAAAAGACAAAAGTAAAAACCAAAAAGAAAAAATCAAGAGGAAATATTCTCTCATCCATCGGTTCTGCCACTTTCAAAGGCACAAAAGGAATCTGGAAAACAATCCTGCTGGCTTCCCAATGGATCTGCTGTGCACTGATGGTATTCTCTGTATACCTTCTGGCTGTTGGTTTCTGGGGACAGCGCACCACCCTCGGTTCCATGGCAAAAGTCATCCAGGAAAGGAACCTGGCGCAGGGAATCTATCTTATTGGTGCTTTATGCATCCTGGCTTTCGGTGCACTGCAGGCATTCTGGATGGTAAGCCGAAAGAAAATGCCTGACCACGGAAAAGTCCGTAGGATCGATATGGGCAGGGGGCTCTTTGGATTCGCGGTATTCCTGCTGTTGTACGCTGCTGCAGTCTATGTGAATCCTTTGATCCCGGCAAGTCCCTCACTGCTGGTTGGCATCAAACAGTTGCTGAGCGTTATTGCTGGCCGGGGAAGTTTCTTCCTTTTGATCAATCTTGCCGGAATACTCCTATGCATCTTCCGTAAAGTTGGAACACGCTAAATTCAAGTGCGATCCTCGCGGAGCGTTTTTTACATCATAGGAAGCACTTTCCTATGATGTAAAACAAATAAGCCCAGATCATCCAACGTTTCAAAACACGAAACGATTGAATGATCTGGGCTTATTTTAATCACTTGCTGTCTTTATTAATTCATTTTAGAAAACATCCGATAAGCATTTTCCCGGGTCACACTCATGACTTCCTCGGCAGATACTCCTTTGATCTCACTGATCGCATCCACAACATATGGAAGATTCAAAGAAGAATTTCTCTTGCCGCGATACGGTATCGGTGAAAGGTATGGGCTGTCCGTCTCCAGAAGAATGGATTCCAGTGGAACATACTCCACTACTTCCTTAAGCTTTCTGGCATTTTTGAAGGTGACAACACCGCCGACACCGATGTACAATCCCATATCAAGGTATTCTCTTGCCATTTCTTTTCCATAGGAAAAGCAGTGGACCACACCGCCGATTTCTCCGGCTTTCATCCTTTTCATCGTGTCCAACGTATCCTTTGCCGCTTCCCTGCTGTGGATAATGAATGGTAATTTTTCTTCCCGTGCCACCTGGAGCTGACGTTCAAACCAGTAGATCTGGGAATCATGCTTTTCTTTATCCCAGTAATAATCAAGCCCGATCTCACCGACAGCTACCATTTTCTCATGTCGGCACAGCTGATGCATCCGCTCAACAGCATGTTCATCCAAAGCCCCCACATCATCCGGGTGGACTCCCACTGCCCCATAGATGAATGGATACTTTTCCATCAACTCTATCGTCCGGTCCCATCCTTCTACCTCTGCGCACACATTGACGATCCGTTCGATCCCATTTTCCTGCATGGTTTCCAGCAGCTGTTCCCTGTCTTCATCAAATGCTTTGTCATCGTAATGAGCATGGCTTTCAAATATCATTTTTATACCTCTTCCTCACAATATGATCTTTATTACTTTTTCAGTATTTTCTTTATCAGCTGTATGATCGGCAGGTTCAGGAAAGCCAATCCATAAACACATCCAAGCTGCCAAAGTTCCAGTGTCTGCACCTTGAATATCGAATGAAGTCCCGGGATCAACAGTACTGCGTTCAGCAGAACGAAGCCTGCCAAAAATGCACCCTGTAAAAACATATTATTAAAGAATTTCTTTGTAAATATGACCGGGCGGACTGATTTACAGTTATATCCATGGAACAGACGGGACAGGCAAAGTGTAGAAAATGCCATGGTACTCGCCAAAAGTGCTCCATCCGCTCTAAGTCCTACGATAAATGCCGCCATCGTCATAACACTGATAACAAATCCTTCCACACCAATCCTTGCAAGGAAATCTTTTGTCAAAATAGATTCATGCATAGGCCGTGGTTTCTCATTCATCACTTCCGGGCTATGTGGTTCCAGTCCAAGTGCGATTGCAGGAAGACTGTCCGTCAGAAGATTGATAAAGAGCAGATGCACCGCTGCAAACGGAACAGGAAGTGCAAGCAGGGATGCATACAGTACGGTCAATATACCTGCAAAATTTCCTGAAAGCAGGAACAAGATAGAATTTTTAATATTCGCATAGACATTTCGGCCATTTTCAACAGCTTTTACTATTGTGGCAAAGTTATCATCTGTAAGCACCATGGAAGCAGCATCCTTTGACACTTCACTTCCGGTGATTCCCATCGCCACACCGATGTCCGCCTGTTTCAGTGCCGGAGCATCATTGACACCGTCGCCTGTCATAGCTACGATGTTCTGTTTTTCCTGCCATGCTTTTACGATACGGATCTTGTGTTCCGGAGAAACTCTGGCATATACAGAAATCCCTTCCACAAAATCTTTCAGTTCTTCATCACTCAATCCATCGATAGCAGCACCCTCGCACGCTTCCGAATCCTCTTTCAATATACCGATCCTCTTTGCGATCGCTGCCGCTGTAACCTTATGATCTCCAGTGATCATCACCGGTTTGATGCCTGCGCGGATACATTCCGCAACAGCCGCTTTTGACTCTTCACGCGGCGGATCCATCATGGCAATAAGACCAAGGAAAATCAAATCATTTTCATCTGCAAGCTCCAGCGTTTTGTCTCCGTCAAGTGGCTTATAAGCAACGCCCAGTACGCGAAGTCCTTCTTTGGAAAATCCTTCATTGGCCTCAGCAATGCTTTTTTTGTCCTCTTCACTGAGTGGGCATACCTCGCCGCCTTTTTGTACCCGGCTAATCCTGTCAAGAAGAACATCTGTAGCTCCTTTTGTGATCATCGTATATCCGGTTTTCAGAAGATGGCTGGTCGTCATCAGCTTTCTGTCACTGTCAAATGGCAATTCACTCAGTCTTGGATAAGCTGTCCTCACACGCTGTGCCGGAACTCCCATCTTATCTCCAAGATTGATAAGAGCTGTCTCTGTAGGATCACCAATTTCTTCTCCATCCAGATTCGTAGAGTCATTGCACAGGATACTGCAGCGGAGTACCTGCTTATGTACGGGATTACCCGCCTGAAGCTGATCAGCTGCAAATTTCTTTCCTTCTACATAATAATATTCTACCGTCATTTTGTTCTGGGTCAATGTTCCGGTCTTATCCGAGCAAATGACCGACACACTTCCAAGGCCTTCCACAGCCTGGAGTTTTCTGATGATCGCACCTTCTTTTGCCATCTTCTGTGTACCAAATGACAATACAATCGTTACGATAGAACTCAGTGCTTCCGGAATAGCCGCTACTGCCAGTGCCACTGCAAACAGGAATGCATTTGCCGGCGATTCTCCTCTAAAGATGCTGACACCAAATAGTAAGACACAAAATGCAATAATGATGATCGAAAGTTTTTTGCCGAACTGATCAAGGTTTATCTGGAGAGGTGTCTTTTTCTCCTGTGCCGTCTTTAACAGACCTGCGATCTTACCCATCTCAGTTTTCATACCTATATCCGTTACAAGGAAGGATCCTCTTCCATAAGTAACAAAACTTCCTGAAAATACCATGTTTTTCCGGTCGCCCAATGGTGACTCTGCAGCTATCACTTCCGTCTGCTTATCCACACCAACACTCTCACCAGTCAGAGCACTCTCATCGATCTTCATGCTTGCGCTGGTAAGGATACGGCCGTCAGCCGGTACATAATCGCCAGCTTCCAGGATAACTTCATCTCCCACAGTAACTTCACGGCTTGCCACCTCAGTGACCACGCCATGACGGAGCACTTTCGCCATCGGTGCCGACAGCTGCTTCAGACTATTCAGCGAATGTTCTGCCTTAACCGTCTGGATCGTTCCTATAATGGCATTCATCGTGATGACCACAAGAATAACCACTGTACTCTCAATATCTCCTAAGAATCCCGAAACGATAGCCGCAGCGATCAGTATAATAACAAGAAAATCCATAAACTGTTCAAAAAATATCTGAACTGTGCTTTTCTTTTTCCCTTCCACCAGCTCATTGAAACCAAACTTCTGCTGATGTTCCTGCACCTGTTCCTGGCTCAAAGGTTCCTGTGAACCATTGACTCCTTCACGTACTTCCTGTGAAGACATTTGATAAAATTCTTTCATGTAACTCCTCCTCTTTTTATGGCTAAGGGTGAATGATATCATATCCTCGCGGAACACATTTATATCATAGTAGATAATTTCCTATGATATAAAAAAAGACTTTTATTGCACCGTTAATGATGCAATAAAAGTCTTGCTGTTTCATCACGATACGGGCATAATGCCGAGATTGACGATATCGCAAACATCAAAAGATGCCAGCTACTCCCTTTTACTAAAGTAAATATACCCTTTGCGTCCCCTGTTTGTCAAGGTTACAAAAGAAATTTACATTTATTTTATATAACTGATCAAATATTTTCAGCTTTTGCATGAATTCATTTATACTTAGCAGATTTCAGCTCCTGCCGGCATTTTCTTCTCCGGGATCATCAAAGATAATTCTCCATTCTCATCCTCAGCACAAAGAATCATACCTTCAGACATTACCCCTGCAAGCTTCGCAGGTTTCAGGTTCACGAGTACCATGACCTTCTTGCCTACCATCTCCTCTGCTGTATAATGGCTCTTGATACCGGATACGATCTGCTTTACCTGACTTCCGATACGAACCTGGGAACAAAGAAGTTTTCTGGACTTTTTCACTTCCTCGCAGGCGATGATCTCGCCTACCTGGAACTGCATTTTCCCAAAATCATCAAAGGTGATCTCTGCTTTTGGTTCTATATCGATCACAGACTCCGCAGCCTCATCGTTCTGTCCATCTTCAGCCTGAGCTTCTGTATTTCCCTGTTCTGCTTTTTTCGCTTCTACTTTTTCAAGAACCTCTTTGAGATCAAGACGCTGGAAGAGGATCTCTGGTTTCTCTGTCACTTTCGTTCCAGATACATATAAACCAAACTGATCAAGAGTATCGTAATCTCTCTTCTGGGCATTCAACTGTGCCAGGATCTTCTCTGTCGTCTCCGGCATGAAAGATTCAAGAAGGGATGCACCGATGCTGATGCTCTCCACAAGATTGTACAATACTTCTGCCAGACGGTCTTTCTTAGCCTCATCCTTAGCCAGTGCCCATGGCATTGTCTCATCGATATATTTGTTACAGCGTTTGAACAGGTTAAAGATCTCTGTCATAGTATCTGCCACACGAAGTTTTTCCATTTTTTCAGCCGCTTTATCTCTCACGCCTGTTACTACAGCCTTCAGATCTTCATCCACTTCTTCCGCAGTACCTGTCTTTGTTACAACTCCGCCAAAGTATTTGTTGGACATGGAAATTGTACGATTCACCAGATTACCCAGCGTATTTGCAAGATCAGAATTCAGGCGTTCTACCATCAGATCCCATGTGATCACGCCATCATTTTCAAAAGGCATCTCGTGAAGCACGAAATAACGCACTGCATCAACACCGAAGAAATCAACCAGATCATCTGCATAGAGAACATTTCCCTTGGATTTGCTCATCTTGCCATCTCCCTGAAGAAGCCATGGATGGCCAAAGATCTGCTTCGGCAGAGGAAGATCGAGTGCCATCAGGAAAATAGGCCAGTAAATCGTATGGAAACGGATGATATCTTTACCGATCAGATGAAGATCAGCCGGCCAGTCTTTCTTGAACTGTTCTGTATTATTGCCATCGCAGTCATATCCGATACCTGTGATATAGTTTGTAAGAGCATCCAGCCATACATATACTACGTGCTTCGGATCAAAGTCTACAGGAATGCCCCATTTAAATGTAGTACGGGACACGCAAAGATCCTGAAGACCAGGAAGAAGGAAGTTGTTCATCATCTCATTCTTTCTGGATACCGGCTGGATAAACTCCGGATGTTCATTGATATGGTCAATCAGTCTCTGAGCATATTTGCTCATCTTGAAGAAGTAAGCTTCCTCTTTTGCAGGCGTACATGGACGTCCGCAGTCAGGGCATTTTCCATCAACCAGCTGAGACTCTGTAAAAAATGACTCACACGGAGTACAATACATTCCCTCATAGTATCCTTTATAGATATCTCCCTGATCATACAGCTTTTTGAAAATCTTCTGAACCTGTTTTTCATGATAATCATCGGTTGTACGGATGAATTTGTCATAGGATGTGTTCATAAGATCCCAGATTTCTTTGATTTCGGTAGAAACATTATCTACAAACTGTTTTGGAGTAATTCCCGCTTCTTCTGCCTTCAGCTCGATCTTCTGTCCATGCTCATCTGTACCGGTCTGGAAGAATACATCGTATCCCTGCTGTCTTTTGAAACGAGCGATGCTGTCCGCCAAAACGATCTCATAAGTATTGCCAATATGCGGTTTACCTGATGTATAGGCAATCGCAGTTGTCATGTAAAATTTTTCCTTTGCCATTTTTCTTTTCCTCCTAAATAATGATGTACTGTATAAGTCCAAGTACGCCTCGGCGTACTTGCTGCAAGCGGCTCGTCAGCTATGCTGACATAATACATGATTCTTATCTGCTTTCAAGATAAAAAAACGCCTTCTTATATAAAATATAAGAAGACGGGATTCACCGTGTTACCACTTCTTTTCGTCTGCACCTTGCGATACAAACCTCTACAGGTACCTTCATACCTTACCGCTATAACAGGCGGACCTGTCGCAGCCTTGCTCGGAATCTATCGTCCCAGTTCGGTGCGCCTCTCAGAAGCCATCTTCCATCAACTTTCCTGCATCCCTCTCAGCATGTTTACACAAACTTATGTAAACTGGGATTTCTCTGTAACAAAAAATGTTCATGTACTCTCTTCGTCATCGTGTTTTCAGATAGATTTATGCTAGCACATTGGAAAAACTTTGTAAAGGGGAAAGTTTCTTGAGTTTCCGCAGTTTTATCCACATAGACCTGAATTAAACCATGTCTTTATAAACAACTTTCAAAAAATGCCCCAAATATAAGGAATCTGATT
>SAAH01000029.1 GCA_009929525.1 Clostridia bacterium
TGACGTTGATTACGTGCCATTTGTCAGCACCTCCTTATTCTCTTTATTATATACATAATCTTTGAATTAAGGGTGCCAACTTTATTTATACAACATCATACTTACTTTCCCATGCATATTCATCCATGCCATTTTGGATCTTATCAAAATATATTCCGCCTTCTGCCTCCAGCTCCTGCAGTGTCATACCATCTACCCGCCTTTCCAAATGTAACTGGTCAGTACATATATCTCACTTTCGGATATATCCTGACAAATATCTGATTTCCCATGTATTTATTATCTGATATTATAGACCAGAAATTTGTAAGATACAACGAAAATTCTTGTAAAATCGAGTTCATTCAGAATATTCTTTTATCGCATATATTATTTCTTCTTCAATTCTTCCAGTTCTTTTCGCAGTTTATGAAGTTCGGCTTCAGCTTCGGCTTTTGCTTTTTCGACTTCTGCTTCCGCTTTTGCTTTTTCAGCTTCCGCTCTAGCCTCACTCGCCGCAAGTTTTTCTTTCAGCTCACTGATTTCATTCCGGTACTTGTCACCAGATAATTCCAGTGCTCCTTCAAGTAATTGTTTCATATCCCCACTACCTCCTAACACATCATAATGTTGATAAATATGCTGGTAAAGTTGCAAAGTCAGTTCTTTTAGTTCCTCTGCATCTGCTTCCGTAATATTACCAACCTCAAGGTTTGCTTTGATACTTCCAAGTATATCATGGAGCACCAAATCTCGCAACAAAGCAAAGTTTTCCTCCGTCGGATTGGCTTTAATTATCTTCCGTAACACAATTTTCTCATATAGTACCTCAAAAGCCGCTACACAGATTTCTCCATGCAGCGGCTTTTCATATTAATTTTCTTTTATCAAGTCATTTATTTGTATAGGGAACCATAGTTCTTACAAGCTCTAAAGTCAGCACCTTCTTTATCCATACCAAATGCATTCCATGCTGCCGGGCGGAAGATCTTTTCTTCTGGTACGTTATGCATACAAACCGGGATTCTCAGCATTGAGCACATGGTAATAAGATCTGCGCCGATATGTCCATAGCTGATGGCACCGTGATTAGCACCCCAGTTATTCATCACATCATAGGCTGTCTTAAATGCCCCATCCCTGCCATCACATCTTGGTGCGAACCAGGTACATGGCCATGTATAATCTGTACGTTTCCATAATTTATCAGATACTTCATCCGGAAGTTTTACTGTCCATCCTTCTGCGATCTGAAGTACAGGTCCCAGACCCTTTACGAGATTCAGACGGATCATCGTTACTGGCATCTCGGCACTTGTTGCAAATCTGGAAGAGAATCCGCCGCCGCGGAAGTATCCGTTGTCAGCTGCACACCATTCGGTAGCATCCATGATCGCTTTTTGGTCTTCTTCTGTCACATCCCACCACTGTTTCATAACAGGATTGCCATTTTCGTCTTTGGCTTCGCCGCAGGCATCCAGGCAGGCTGCTCCGGAGTTGATCAGATGGATAAATCCGCCATTTTCTTTTGCAACGCCTTCTACTTCATAGCCTGTCGCTTTCTTAACTGCTTCCGGGCTCCAGTAAGTACGAACATCTGCAAAAATCTGGGCACGATTGGTAAGTAGCTTCATAAACATCATACCAAGACCATTTAACACATCATTTTCTGTAGCCAGAATGTATGGCTCTCTTGCGCCATTCCAGTCAAAGGAAGTATTCAACATAGCTTCCGGGAAATCACAGTTTGGATAGAAATCTGTCCACTGTCTCTGACCCTGGAATCCTGCTGCGATAGCATTATGTCCGATCGCTTCCTCTGAAAATTCTTCCGGGAAATTTTTGTTGCCATTCATCAGATCTTTGATGATGACCATCATTTTAACAACAAATGCAAACTGCTCTTCTTTCTTTTCTTCTGACATCTGAAGTTCCGGAGGATTCTTGTCAAATCCAATCTTACATGTCTTCTTTGCCCATGCGAGAGCTTTCTCAAACTCTGCCTTGTCATAGATACCTTCTGTCATGCGGCGGATGATCTCAACTTCATCCACAGACTCTACTCGCATACCAAGGTAAGACTCAATAAAATCAGGATCGATAATAGAACCACCAATACCCATGATAACGGAACCAATCTGAAGATAAGATTTTCCCCGCATAGAAGCTGTAGCAACTGCTGCACGGCCAAATCTCAGAAGCTTTTCCTGAACGTCAGCTGGAATCTCTGTGTCATCAGCCTCACATACATCATGGCCATAGATGCCAAATGCCGGAAGTCCTTTCTGTGCATGTGTTGCAAGAACGGATGCCAGATAAACAGCTCCCGGTCTCTCTGTTCCGTTAAATCCCCATACAGCTTTGATCGTCTGTGGATCCATATCCATAGTCTCTGAACCATAACACCAGCATGGCGTAACAGTAACTGTGATATCCACGCCTTCTTTTCTAAACTTTTCTGCACAGGCTGCTGTCTCTCCCACTCGCCCGATCGTAGAATCTGCGATCACAACTTTTACTGGCTCTCCGTTGGAATATCTAAGATTCTCTTCAAATAATTTTGCTGCTGATCTGGCCATATTCATTGTCTGCTCTTCCAGGGATCCCCGGACATCCAAAGCGCCTCTTCGTCCATCGATCGTAGGTCTGATCCCGATAACTGGATATCCACCGATTAATCTGCTCTCTGCCATAATACAAATACCTCCTAATGAATCTTCTCGATTTATAGTCACATTTTTCGTTTTGCTGTGGCCCCATTACTGTTCATTTCGTGAACCCCGCTTACCACTGTATATTTGTATTATACTATTGTTTTCTTTCTTCATCTCGTGCTATAATAGCCAAAACTAAAACAATATTCACCTTTTCGCGTTTCTGTGAACTATTCCTAAAACTGGAGGTTCTTTTTTATGCAATATTACAATTTTAGCGAAAATAAACAGCGGGGGACCTTTGATTTCCCCTTTGAAATTTATAATGTGACTGCTGACCATCCCCGTTATGTGATGGCCTATCACTGGCATGTGGAGTACGAGATCATCCGCATCCTGGAAGGTTCTCTTCATGTGACCATGGACGAGAAAGACTTTACCGCAAATGCCGGAGATATCGTGTTTGTCAACAGTGGGATCCTTCATTCTGGGGTTCCCTCGGACTGCGTGTACCAGTGTATTGTCTTTGATCTGAATGCATTTTTAAAACATAATTCCAGATGCCAGACATATATCCAGAAGATCATAGACCACTCGGCTTTTGTCTATCATCATTTCACGCCCAAATATCAGTTGATCCATCAGATCATTTGGAATATTTTTGATGCAATGGAGGGAAAAAAAACTGGTTATGAATTGATCGTATATGGAGAATTGTATCACTTTTTCGGAATTGTATTTGGAGAAGGATTGTATTTTTCCGACGCTCCGCAGAACCGCCGGGACTACAAAAAAATCATGCAGCTAAAAAAAGTCCTCGACTTTATGGAAGAAAATTATTCTTCCCCGCTTACTCTGGAACAGCTCTCCGCTTCCGTTAATATGTCACCAAAGTATTTTTGTCGTTTTTTTAGCAGCATGACCCATCGGACTCCCATCGATTATCTGAACTATCACAGGATCGAACATGCCAGCTACCAGCTTGCCACTACTGATATCTCTGTCACGGAGGCCGCCTATAATTGTGGCTTTAATGATCTAAGTTATTTTATTAAAACATATAAAAAGTACAAGGGGATCACCCCGGGAAAAACAAAAAATTAGGATAACAGTGACAGTGCATACTCGCAAAGGCTGTGGTCTTCTTCTCCTGTGCCGCCGGATATTCCCAGTCCTCCGATGATATTGTCATTTTTCACAAGGGGGACGCCACCACCGAAGATGACGATCTTTCCGCCCTCAAGCTTATCAAGCCCATAGAAGGTTCCGCCTGGCTGTGCAAGTTTGGACAGTTCCATGGTGGACATTTTGACTGCGACTGCGGTATAAGCCTTTCTCACTGCCACATCAAAGCTTACCAGATAAGCCCCATCCATAACATGGACAGCCACCGGATTGCCGTCCGGTCCACAAATAGCGATCACTGCATTTTTTCCTCTTCGCTTCGCCTCTTCTTCTATCTTCTCGATCAATTTTTTTGCCATATCCAAAGTGATCTTTCCATATCCCATCCGAAGGAGTACTTCCTGAACTAATTCGTCCTGATTTAATTTGCTTTCTTTTTCCAAGTTTTCTTCCTCCTTCTGATCTGATGCTGCATCATAATATCTTGCCAGTATATAGAGATAATCTGCCAGGCGATTCAGATATTTTTTTGCTCCCGTATCACTTCCAAACTTGATGCTGACAGCCGAAAGACACCGCTCTGCCCGTCTTGCCACACAGCGCGCTACATCAATCTGTGCCGACAGGGGATTCGTTCCCGGAAGGATAAAATGTTTGGGGCGTTCAAAAGAAGCTTCCATTTTGTCAATTTCTTTTTCTATCTCATTGATCGACGCTTCCTTCAGCTTGTACTGTGTATTATAGGAATCCGCTATCCCTGCCATGATCGTCATCAAAGTCTTTTGGATCGTTTCCAAAAATCCCACCGTCTGCTGGCTGGAGATTTTTCCTTTCACAAGACCAATATGACTGGTCAATTCGTCGATCGTCCCCATCACTTCCACGCGATCATCTGATTTTGCTATATTTTTTGTATGAACCAGGCTGGTCGTGCCTGCATCTCCTGCTTTTGTATATATTTTCATATCAGCTCATCTCCGAACATTTTTTTGAATGGCATCTTTTTCACTGCTCTGGCGCTATTAGATCCAAGATTACGGCATTGCCAAAACCTTGGCGAATTCAGTTCAAATACATTTTTTCCTTTTGGAAGGCTTTTCATCTGCATTGCTATACGCTGACCTGTCACACCGATCCCTGCACCCAGCATGGAATCATTTGCTGCAAAAAATGCCAGCTCATCCAGCTCAAGTTCCTCCCCCATCTGTGTCACCTGGAATAAAACTCCCTCTTCCTCGATTCCTGCACAGATTTCTCTCAGTAGCTCAAGATCCGGTTGGTTTGTATATATGATAATTGAAGGCTTTTGAACAACCATAGTTTTCCTCCCTGCATGCAGCTCATCCCTGCCTATCTTTTTACTCCCAGATAAGACAATAAAAGTCCTGTCGCCACAGCATTTCGCGGTCCTTCCTGACCTCGGATATTTCCTCTTCCACAAACGATCCCATATTCTGCCAAAACTTCGGTAAGCATCTCCGGGATCTCAAAGTCTTCTGCTGATCCGCCTACCAAGACAACATTAGATATATTTTTCAAATCTTGATCCTTTGCGACTTTTCCAAGTGCCCGAAGTGCATTCGTGACAAATACTTTCTTTTTTGCCTCTCTTCTCACATCCATGATCTTTTCCATAGGAAGATCCTCATCCACCTTTAAAAGTTCACCTGATGCGAGAAGTACCACATGTCCATAATATCTTGGATCGATGGAATCTTCAAAAAATTCCATAGCTCCATTTTCAAGTCTCATATGAAACAGGCTTTCTACCTTCGCCAGAGGATATCTTTTGATCTGTTCGGCTATCGTTCTGCTTTTGATCCCAAGTTCCGTCTGGATCAGCATGGAAACAAGTTCTCCTGCCCCTGCCTGATGCGTCATCCGGACGGTGCCATCCGGATCCAAAATTGCCGCATCCGTGGATCCGCCGCCCATGTCAAGGATTGCCAAAGGAAGCTGGGTTCCCGGCGTTGTAAGAGCTCCAAGAGATGCCATCACCGCTTCCACTCCTGCAACCTTCGCATGGATATGCAAATCTTTTTCCAGCCTTTCGGCTATCTTCTGCATCGGCAAATGCTTTGTTTTTACCATAGCTGCGATACCAACTGCTTTCTCCATACAGGTTTCACCTGCCAGAGAACCCGAGATGATGACCGGAGATAGTGTATCGACTGCAAGTATATCAGTGATCCGGATGTTCTCCGGTTTTTCCTCCGAGACCTCCGCCATATCTTTTTTTATCGTTTCAAACATATTACCGATATTGGTATTTGGCTGACCCTGGATATCTGCGATATTTCCCGCCGCCTCCAGTGCTTTCATGATCTTTTTTGCACCGGCATCTATGCTGATATTATTGATACTGCTTAGCCCTTTATATTTCGGAATTTCTTCTCTTTTCAGATATATTTCTCCTGCTGGAAGCACATGTTCGTGCACATTTCCATGGGGCGTTTTTATCACTACCGCACTTCTTTTCCCTATCAGACTTTTGGCTATCGGTGTGATCTGTTTTGTTTCCTGTGCAGTAAGAGAAAGTAAGGTTGCTATCCCATATGGATTTGACAGCATACGTACACTGGTTCCGGGAAGTGCAACCTCGATCGCTGCTAGCTTTCCCTCCGGTATCCGGTCTATATAACGCACCTCATCCACGATGGGAATCTTATGATGAAGACGATTTTCTACAAGGACGGCTTCATCCGCCTGCAAGATCAAACCTTTGATATCATAATCTGACACATATTGATTCAGCTTGTCTGCCACTGTCTCATAGGAAAATCCTGCGTCAGCCAGCACGATATATGATTGGTCCTTTTGTGCCCGGAAGAGATGTTCCAGCAGGATCAATTCACCTGCTGCCTGACCAGCTCCAGCCGGGGTCGAAGGGTTATGCCCTATCATAGAAGATTCCGTGATCACAGTTTCCGTGATCGTCTCCATCGCAGTATCTCCGATGACAGGTGCTGCCTCATTCAAGCGAACCTCATTGATTTCACTGATCTGGCATCCGATCTTATCCATTGCCTCCATAAGCGCGGATTTTACGCCCAGCACATTGGGAAGGGTTCCCTTGGTTCCGGTAGTCATTCGTGAAGCGGAGGACAGAAACTGATAAGAACCATCTGTCTCAATACTTCCGATGCATACTTCTGTTGTAGAATTGCCTATATCAACGCCTGCAACTATTTTCACTGCTTCTGTCCCTCCTTCCTGTCCTGATTACTGCTTGTCTGCGAGTAATATTCCTCTTTTTTCATATACTTCAGCAGCTTCCAATACAAGCTTGGCACAATGCGGTGCCTGATAAACTTCCAGAAGTTCCTTCGCCATATTGGCAAGTTCCAGCTTCGTTGATCTGTTGGGACGAAGCTTATTATACATGTTAAGTATCACTTCATCCGGTACATCCACAAGTTCTGCTGCTCTCTCAAAGTTTCCGCCCATAGCAGGATTATCTGCTTCTTTTGCCACCTGCCCCTGACGGTGGAGCATTTCCTTTGATATCTTTATATCATCCGCCTGTACATTTCCTTTTTTTACTTCCTCCAGCGTTATCTGGGAAAGTTTTTTTCCTGTCTTGGAGGTAATGGAATCTGCTTCATTTTTTCCTAATGGATAATTACTCATTTCCTTCCCTCCCATTCTATGATTTTTTTGTCGGGATCCAGCTGTTCTGTCTCTATGATATGCATAAGAGCTGCCTTCACCTGGAACTTCGCTCTTACCATGGGATCGTTTGTACACTCGATCGGTGTCACACTCTCGCCCTTCACGTATTTTGCTGCATTTCGTCCTATCTTTCTATATATCTCAAGAGTAATGAGCGGTGCCTGCGGAAATAATTCCAGATTTGTCAGCGGATAGAGATCCTTTTGGTGGATCACGGTCGTTCCCTTTGACTGGATCCCGATTCCGATCCCTGAGCCGGACAGCTTCGCTGATTCCAGTGCCATAAATGCCACATCCGACGTATCCAGCACCTTTACCACCCGTGATTCCATATCTTCTTCCTCTATGCCGGCACGGATATTGCGAAGTACCTCATCAAGTTCAAGACCGGAGATCGTCTGTGTGATTTCTTCCTGAAATGCTGCTCCCACACCAATCACGACTTCCTTAGGATTTGTTCCCTGCTTTGCTCTTGGATATCCCGCATAAGAATGCTTTGGGCGCATCCGGGTTTGGGATCGTCGAGAATGATCTTCCATGTTTCCATCAGGCTGCTTACTGTTTAGTTGCCGTAAGACTTCCTGGGTTATCGCCTGAACTAATTGTTCATTCACTTCCATCTTTGCAGCCCTCCTTTAGAATTCATTGACATCGATGCGATGAGGGATTGCTTTGATCTCCTCCCACCGTTTTCCGTCTACTCGGTAGCCAGTTCCCGGTCCCATATAATCATTTGGTGTATTGACACCTGACATCACCTGGAAGTTTTCGTCCAGTATAGCCGCTGTGTGCATATAATCACCGATCACTCGTTGTTTCAGCATGTTCAGGATACTCTCTGCCAGTTCTTCATACCCACTCTCTGCCAAAGCCTTCACCACATCAACACCTGTGATTTTTCTCTTCATCAGATCATCTGCTGACATAAGATCCGCCGCTACATCCCTCTTTAGCGTATCTTTACTTCCATGAGCATAGGTAACTGCTTCCACCTGTTCATCTGACACTTTGGTAAGTCCCAGATATTTAAATACCGCCTGGACAGCCTTGCCGGCCTCCCTGCGTACTCTGATCACTTCCTCCTCTGTCACCGGACGAAGTCCTCCATCCACCTGCATATCCCTCTGCAGTACATTATAATCATCAAAGTCCTCCGCATCAAAGTTCGATCCGGCAAACATATTGTCATAATTAGGTTCTCCCGCATATCCTGAGAAGATAAAATCCGTACCCGGCATAAATTGAAGCATGGTCCTTGCTGTCCTTCTCATATCTGAATGGGAAAAACTCTGGTCATTGGAAGAAGCACATTCCAGTCCAAGAAGAGCTGCCACGAGATTTTCTCCCATGATTTCTCTGATCCCGGATGGGACCGCAGCAGCTACACCTACACAGCTTACGGAACCATTCTGGATTCCCTGACTTCCCGCTCCCTTTGTCACAAACAGGCATCTGCATTCCAGATACAGCATGGATTTTTTCTCGCTGCTTCCCATCAAAACTTCCGAGCCTGAGCCGGAGGTAAATCTGACTTTCAATCCTCTGGACGCATAGGCTGCATTTAAAAATGCTTTTGAATAGGGCGTATCATCCCCATCCACAAATACTTTTTCTGTTCCATATACGGAAAGTGTCTCTGCATAGGTTGTCAAACCTCTGATACCAAGTTCCAGTTCTATCGCTTCTTCCACTGCACACTGGGTAAGTACGCCCCGCCTTCCCACCTGTGATCCGATCAACAGTGCAATCGCATTAAATGGGGCATATCGTGCCACACCTGTAGTCGTCTCCTCTTCGCTGAATCCTCGAAGAGCACCCTCTGCCGCATCCGCCGCTATCTGTACCGGATCATCCTTCAGATTCGTGATATGGGCCTGATTTCCCGGAATCTTACGGGCACGCATCTTTTGCATTCCCATCATCATTTCTACCACATTTAATTCATTAATGACCTCTGCCATCTTCGCCGGGGTGATCCCCGATATGATCTCAAGGATTTCTTTTCTCGAAACATTGATATCTACGATTTTTCTGGCAATCTCCACAGATGGGATATTCATAGACTTTTCGGCCCTGTCTGCACGTATCGCATAATCCGCGATAAACTGATCCAGAAAATCAAACTCATCCCTCGTCTTCCCATCAAGCTGGGTGATCACACCATTTTCCACCTTTACAGAAGGCATAGGATCATAAGGACTCTTCATAGCAACAAAACCCATCTCCGGCCATTCATCAATATACCCATCCCTATTCACCGGCCGATTATCCAGTATCTCAATCCGTTTTGATTTCATCTGCTTCACCTCATCACATTTTACGCGCACCTACCATCATATCCACCACCAAATAATCAACCCATACCCTCAGCCGACCAACTCCCCCTCCGAACCCTCTCCACTCCCCCATCCGCACTGAACCTCCCCACCGCAGCACCTTGCACCGCCCCAGCCAAAAACAAGCAGCGGCAGAGGTACTTATATGGGACATTGCGAGCGCCGGTCCTTAGGCTGCGTACTTTGCAGCCTTAGTACCGCTGCAGTGAGCACTAAGCGAGAGCGGTCCCATATAAGTACCTCTGCCGCTGCGTCCCCCCTTTAGCCATCTCTTTGCATCCGCCCCAAGTTTCACTGCGGATAAACACACTCTATATTATGATTTTCAAAAAACTCCACCCACTCCTCCGCCGGTCTCACATCAGTGACCACCGTCGTAAGTTCCTGTACATTGGATATCCTTGAAAACGCTGTACTGTCAAATTTTGTATGGTCCACTACCAATATCTTCTCTTTCGCTGATTTCATCATTGTCTGCTTTGCATGAGCAAATAATTCCAGTGAATCCATGATCCCCATTTCCCGATCTACTGCTTTACATGATACAAATGCCTTATCTACATAGTATGACTGCATGGCATCCTCCGCTCTTGAACCAAGAAGTGCAAGATAACCTTCCTTCATGATTCCTCCGGTAGATATGATATTCCACCCGGATATGTCTGAGAGCTCTATCATGATTTCAATAGAATTCGTTATCACGGTAAGTCTTTCTTTATCTTTGATCGCCTTTGCGATAAACACTGCCGTTGTACTGGCATCCAGCATAATGTGGTCACCATCCTGGATCATCTGTGCTGCCAACTCCGCGATCTTTTGTTTTGCAAGCACATTGCGGTTCTTTCTCACATTAAACGGCATCTCGATACTCGTACTTTCGTTGATCACTGCACCGCCATAACTTTTTATTGCATATCCCTCAACCTCTAACTTCTCAAGATCGCGGCGTATCGTTTCCTCCGACACGTTGTATAACTGACTTAATTCACTGACCACCACTCGTTTTTCTTCCTGCAGCTTTTCTAATATCAAATTTCTTCTTTCCAGAGCTAGCATACAACTTGTCCCCCTTTTTCATAAAGGCGAAGAAAGTAACTCTTCCTCCGCCCCCGTTGTTCAAAATCTTATAAACTTAAGTAACTGTTCTATGTACATATGCTGTACATCCAATTACAATATTGACTCGATCACTTTCGCATCCGGATGGGCGATCACTGACGAATCCAGATACATACCTTTTTTAGCCACTTCCATTTTCGCTTTCTCTATAGATGCTTCCACTGCAGATACTTCTCCCGTGATCAGCATATATGATTTTCCACACATACCTTTAGCGATACGAAGTTCTATCAGATCAACCACTGCTGTTTTTGCTGCCATATCGGCTGCCACGATGATCGATGCTGCATCATAAGTCTCCAGTATTCCCAAAGCACTGACCTTGTCGATCTGAGCCGAACCATATATCGCCGGAAATATGGATTCATGGGGATTACCCAGCACAAAATTATCAATCAGCTGTTCCTCAAACTTTGAAGAAGCTGCTTCCACTGCGGCCTTCACCGCGCTTAAATCTCCAGATATGATAGCAATGTATTTTCCAGGACAGACTGTCTGTGCCTCGATAAGCTCTACTTCTGAAGTTTTTACCATGGTATCAGCTGCTGTTATGCCGCTTGCCGTGGTCTTTAATTCAATCATTCCGATTGCTTTACTCATACAGTACACGTCCTTTCTACTTTGCTTCTATAACTATCGCCCGGTCTGTCACATCTGTAACCATACCAGCGATCGATGCATGGATCGCTACGCTCAAACCCTGTGCCGGCTTTGCGATCATCTGACCGATAACCACTTTATCACCAATAGTTACAATCGGCTGTGCCGGTGCCCCAATATGCTGACTCAGGTTAATACTTACTTTCTTAACCTCTGCCACAGTATCATCAATAGGGGCTTCTTTATCATATTTTGTCAGTGCCAAACGTGCCATCAAACGTTCCTCCGGCACCTTTCGGTATTCTCTCGATTCCTTGACAGGAACTGGCACTACACCCTGAGGCGGTTTCACACCTGCTTTTTTCAACCCAACCTTCATATCCGCCAGCAATGACCTTGGTGCCAGACTCTGAGGACAGGCATACATCTCACAAATTCCACATGAGCTGCAGAAATTTGCATTCAGATATGGGTTCAGATCCTGAAAATCCTGATTTGCTGCTGCTCTCATAAACAATGCCGGATCGATCGGATGTCCCAGATTATGTCTCGGACAAAGATCGGTACAAGTACGGCACTGACAACAGATCGAAGCCGCACGTTTCATGTCGATCGATGGCTTTCTCATCTTCTTCTGGACGATCATATGATCCTCTGGAAGTACCAATACTGCATTTGTCGTCTTTGTGACCGGCTGATTCTTTGTTCCTATATTTCCCATCATCGGACCGCCCACAAAATATACTGCATCTTTTACCGTCGTCTTTCCAGCCATGGCTACCACTTCCTGAAGAGATGTTCCGATCGGAACTCTCACAGTAACGGGATGTTCCACTTCCGCAACAACCGAAACTAATTTATCCGTAACCGGATGCTTTTTCTCAACTGCTCTGTAGATATTATATACCGTCTCCACATTGAATACGGCAACACCTTCTTCTATCGGAAGTCCGCCTGGTCTTACCACACGCCCTGTTGCCTCATAGATCAGCACGATCTCATCTCCCATAGGATAAACTTCATCGAGAAGGGCAAGCCTCATCTCTGGAAATTCTTCCACATACTGATTCAATGCATTTACCGTATCTTTATATGATTTTTTTACACCTATGATAGCTTCTTTTGCTCCAACTGTTTCGGCAATCACATGGAATGTTTTCATGATCTCATACGCATGCTTTTCCAGTAACTGTCTATGCAGCTTCAGTAAAGGCTCACATTCTGCACAGTTTAGAAGTATCGTGTTGGCACGCTCGTCGATCTTCACATAAGTCGGAAATCCGGCACCTCCCGCACCAACCACACCATTTTCCTGTATGATTTTCTGCAATTCTTTGATATCCATACGATTACTCCAATCCTGCACCATCATCTATAATGCCCACTATTGCTGCATCAACCGGTGCTGTTTCCATACCACAGCCTATCCTGGCAGCACTTCCCTGTGCAACCAGCACGTATTCCCCAATGCCAGCTCCGATATTATCAATGGCAACAATCTGATTGACATCGGCTTTCATGTGGTGCACCGGCTCTACGATCATAAATTTATTTCCTATTAACTTATCATTTTTTCTGGTAGAAACAATGCTTCCTACAACTTTACCTACAATCATTGTCAACCTCCGTCCACGTATACTATTTTACGATCGTTACTGTGGTTCCCGTAGCGATGTTCGAGGCATTTGCCTCATCGGTATCTATATGCATCTCCAATGTAAATGAATCATCCACACGGATCTTAACATTACTAAATACCGTCCCTCTTTCATTGTCAGCTTTGACGGAGACACAATCTCCATCATGAACGCCTGCAGCCTTAGCATCTGCCGGTGACATATGGATATGTCTTGCCGCAACGATGCAGCCTTCCTTAAGGTACAAAGCACCTTTGGGTCCTACCAGTGCGATCGGTGCTGAATCTGCGGTATCACCGGAATCTCTGATCGGTGCTTTTACCCCAAGTTTGATAGCATCTGTTGCTGACACTTCCACCTGTGACTTGCTCCTGCAAGGTCCAAGTATCCTGACATTTTCTATTGCTCTAAGTTTCAGACCTACGATCGTGACCAGTTCATTGGAAGCAAATTGTCCACCCATCAGTTCTTTTTTCTTTGTAAGCTGATATCCCGGACCAAACAAAGTCTCCAAATCTTCCTGTGTCAGATGAATATGCCTTGCAGAAACTCCTATCGGAACTAAAAATCCACATTCCTTCTTTTCTTCTTGTTTTTGCAGGCTCTCCATGACCAGTCTGGTGATCATCTCAATATTTTCTCTGTCCAAGCAAAACACCTACTTTCCTGGATGAATTCCCGAAAATTCTTCAGAAATCATAGGAAGAGAAGAGATTGGCCAACACCCGTTTCTTATTCGAGGTATCTTTCTTCATCCCTTCTCTTCTCATTTTCCCAATCCCTATTTGATCTTCGGCAGAATCATCTCCACGTCAGTATGTGGTCTTGGGATTACATGTGTTGCTACCAGCTCACCAAGTCTTGATGCTGCTGCGCTTCCACTTTCTACTGCAGATTTAACTGCTCCTACATCACCACGGACCATAACAGTTACAAGTCCGGAACCAATTTTCTCTGTTCCAACTAAAGCTACATTAGCAGCTTTGCACATAGCGTCTGCTGCTTCGATTGCTGCTACCAAACCTCTTGTCTCGATCATTCCCAATGCTTCCTGTGTCATCCTTTTTTCCTCCTTTTTGATAATATCACCTGCTGTACCGTTGACTTTTTCCTCTTCTATAACTTTTTCTATTTCTGCTTCTTCTCTTTTTACTTCCTTCTCCGCAGCTTCGACTGCTGTGAGCTTTCCTCTATCCTCTGCCATATCAGACGGGTTCTCGGAAGTTCTCCGTGTCCCGACAGTTTTCTTAGCTGCCGCCGTCTTCGGTGCAGTTTTCTTAGGTGCCGGAGCTTTGGATGTTGTCTTTTTTATTTCTGCCATCGTAAGTCCCCCTATTTCTTCCAGCGACTAGCACTTAGCTCTATCATCCGTACTGTTTCTTCATGGGGACGGGCAATGACTGCATGGAGCACAGGTTTCTTGATCGCACCAGCTACTGCTGCATCGACCGAAGCGTTCACTGCTGCCACATCACCTTCTATGACCAGAGTTACCAGCCGGCCTCCCAATTTTCTCTCCCAGGTGGCCAGACTTACATCTGCCGCCTTTAGCATGATATCCAGTGCATCCATCGCCGCAACAACACCTGTTATCTCAACAAAGCCATACGATTTTCCCATGGACAAACTCCTTTCCCTGATCGGTCGGGATTATACTGTCGGAAGAATCTTTTCAACATCTTCGTGTGGTCTTGGAATTACATGTGTTGCTACCAGTTCACCAAGTCTTGATGCTGCTGCGCTTCCGCTTTCAACTGCTGCCTTAACCGCTCCCACATCACCGCGGACCATAACAGTTACCAGTCCGGAGCCGATTTTCTCTGTTCCAACCAATGTTACCTCAGCTGCTTTTGTCATCGCATCTGCTGCCTCGATTGCTGCTGTCAGTCCTCTGGTTTCGATCATTCCCAATGCTTCTTTAGCCATTTTAATATCCTCCTAAGATTCGAATAAATTCTTCTTTATTCATTTTATCATATCATAAATCAGTTTTTATCTAAAGCACTGATTTTGAGCATCTTTTCAGTTCCCGCTTCCGGGTTTGCGATGATATACTTTGTCACCACGCCACCGAGAGTCTTCGCCGCTTCTTCTCCTGCTTCCACTGCTGCTGTCACATCTGCCACGCCGCCTCTGTACTTGATCGTTACCAGCAGCGGGACCGGCAGGCTGTCTGCATTTGCAGGTTTATTTTTGTCAAATACTTCCATCCGTACGTTGGCTGCCTTACATCCCGCATCGCCAGCGACAAATGCCGTCGTAAGACCAAATACTTCCAGAATCCCTACAGCTTCTGCCATATGTTTTCTCCTTTATCTGTCTTTGATCACCTGTTTGAGGCATCATTTACGATTGCGATCTTCAGACCCTTCATAGCCAGATTCGTCTTCAGTGCTTCATTTATATCCTCAAGAGCGAACTTATGAGTGATCAGTTTTTCCATTGGAAGTTCGATACCTTTTGCTCTTTTCAGGAAATCAAATGTTGTCGCATAATCTCTCAGTGTATATACCCAGGAACCTACCATGGTAAGCTCTTTGGAACAAATATCAAAATGAGGATTGATCGTTGCATCACCGCCATTGATAAAGAATCCAAGTTCACAAAGGCCTCCGCCGTTACGGATGAACTTGTAGATATTTGCATGGGCCACAGGTGAACCTGTGCACTGGAATCCAAAGTCAGCCGGATGTCCTCCAAAGCTTGCCTCTACTGCTCCTGCCAAAGCTTCGATTCCTTTATATTCCATAAAACTTACTGTCTTTGATGCACCCATCTCTTTTGCAAACTGAAGACGCATATCATTGCCGTCAACTGCTGTGATATTTTCGATTCCCATCGTTCTCAAAACTGCGATGCAGATAAGACCGATCGGTCCGCATCCCTGTACCACTACGCGGCTGTTGAATCGAAGGATCCCTGTTGTTTTTGCTCTCTCTACCGCATGGATAAGAACTGCACACGGCTCGATCAGGATACGGGAATCAAGATCCAGATCACTTACGTTAAATACCGTGGATCCGCCCCTGATCAGTATGTAATCTGAAAACCATCCATTCAGATGGATATCATCATCCGGAAGAAGTCCGTATACATCCGCACCACCAACATTTTGTTTGTTCAGGTCGTACATCGTGATATCCGGATTATCCTTGAAGATCATACAGGTCACTACTTTATCTCCAAGTTTTAAATCTTTTCCTGCTGAGTCTTTCTTGACATTTTGTCCCATCTTGATGATCTCGCCAGTTCCCTCGTGTCCGAGTGCGACCGGGATAAGTCCAAAGGGATCTCTCTTGAATTCGTGGGCATCTGTACCGCATACTCCACAGCCTTCCACTCTCACCAGGATATCATCGTCTCCAACTGCCGGCATAGGAAATTCTTTTACTTCAAAGTTCTCAAGGCTTGTCAGCATCGCAACATGTGCCTTTTGAGGAATGCTTCCTGCTGCTGCCCCTGAAGATTGTGCCGGAGCCGAAGCTGTCTGACCTGTCATCCCGGCCAATACCTGTTTTACTATTTCTTCAATATTTACATTAACGTCCATGTTGTTTCCTCCCACCTGATGTCATTGTAATAAAATGCTCAGGCCATTAATCGTCTTCACAAACCGGTGTCATATTTAGCGGATGCATAAGCTGTCCGACATTACACATCTTCTTCTTTTTGTAAATGTACTCGCACTTGTAAGTCCTTCTCCTGTACGGCTCGCGATCGTAAATGTGCAATAGCCCTCACCGCCAAATCCCAGTGCTGCGTAGGACGGTGCATTTTTCACAAGAATTGCTGTATCGATCGCTTTTGCATACTTTGTTATATTATCAATATTTTTTGAATGGATATGAGCGGAATGACGATTGCCCTGCTCCAGCCATACTGCCTGTTCTACTGCATCATCAAAATCTTTTGCTCTTACCACACCAAGGATCGGCATCATAAGTTCTTTTGCGATCAGCGGATGTTCCTTCGGTCCTTCAAATGTGATGCATCGGATATTGCTCGGCACATTCACGCCTATCATCGATAAAAGCGTTTTTGCATCTCTTCCAACACATTTTCTGTTCAGACGCCCTCCTGCAAGTACTACTGCGGTGAGTGCATCCTGCTCTTCTTTTGACGCAAGATAGCATCCCTGCTCTGTTACCATATAATGAATAAGTTCATCCACCACCGGTGAAACTGCTACGATTTCCTTCTCTGCGATACACGGCAGATTGTTGTCAAATACACAGCCATTTACGATATCCTGCGCTGCCTTTTTGATATCTGCTGTCTCATCGACCAGTGCCGGCGGATTGCCCGCGCCTGCTCCGATCCCTCTTTTCCCAGAGGAAAGCACTGCTGTTACCACCCCCGGACCACCGGTAGCTGCGATCAGCGGGATATCTTTGTGTTTCATCATGATGTTACTGGTATCCAGTGTTGGTTTTTCTACGGTACATGCGATATTATCCGGTCCGCCGCCCTCAAGGGATGCCTCATTAAGAAGATTGATGGCGAAAATGGATGTCTTCATCGCTGCCGGATGGGGATTAAATACTACGGTATTTCCTCCTGCCAGCATCCCGATGGTGTTGCAAAGGATCGTCTCACTTGGATTGGTACATGGTGTTATCGCCCCAATGACTCCAAAAGGTCCCATCTCTATCAATGTAAGCCCTCGGTCGCCTGACCACGCGGTCGTCGTGATATCCTCTGTGCCCGGTGTTTTTTCAGCCACCAGACGATGTTTCAAAATTTTGTCTCCTACATTTCCCATTCCAGTCTCTTCCACGCCCATTCTTGCCATGGTCTCTGCATTTTCACAGATTTTTTTTCTGATGATGGAAATGATCTTTTCTCTCTGGTCCATGGACATCTTTTTCACGATCTTCTCTGCTGATTTTGCGGCCTCGATCGCCTCATTCATATCTTTGAAGATGCCGTGTTTTCCGCTTGGTGCTTCCTGGATCTGCATCCTTGCAAGCACCTCCTGAACGATATCCTGTACCATATTTTCATTCATTGGCACGAGAATTACCTCCCTTTTTGGAAACTGTCTATTTCATTCCCAGCTGTTCCATAACTTTTCTTGTGATCTCTGCAACTATTTCCTGATTGTTTGGCTGTGACTCACAAATGTTTGAACCTCTGCAGTTATGGCAGTTTAAGTTCTTGCTGTTTTGACATACTTCCAATGGATGTTTTCCCGGAAGTCCCATTTTCTTTCTGATCTCATACAGTTTCTTGATCTGCTCCTGATCAAATTCCTTTGGTCCTCCGAGCATTCTGGATTTGTAAAGGAGTTCTGCATAGAACTCTACAGATTCCATCTTCAGATATGCGGATAAAAGATCCGTAGACCAGGTCAATGCACCATGATTTTCAAGAAGGACTGCATCAAAATACGGCAGATATTTCTCCAGGTTATCTGGAATCTCTGCTGTAGACGGAGTACCATATTCCGCTATCGGAACGCATCCAAGAGCGATAACTGCTTCCGGCATGATCGGCTGATTCAGCGGAAGTCCTGCGATTGCAAAACTTGTAGCAAATGTTGGATGTGCATGAACAACTGCGCCTACATCCGGACGTTTATCATATACACGCAAGTGCATCTTTACTTCTGAAGATGGACGAAAGCCTGCATTTGCCTGGATCACTTCACCTTTTCGATTTACTTTACAGATATATTCGGGTGTCATGAATCCTTTTGATACACCTGTTGGTGTGCAAAGGATCTCGTCTTCATTCAGTTTTACTGAAAAGTTTCCATCATTAGCTGCTACCATGTTGCGGTTGTAAACTCTTCGTCCAATGTCACACATCAGTTTCTTAATTTCGAATTCATTCATCATTGTTCTTTTCCTCCCGAAATAATTTGATTTTTGTTGGTTTCTGTTGCCATTATACCTCGCTATTCCGAGTTAGTCAACTGAAATCGTGGTTTTTTGTGGTTTTTATAAGTTGTTTTATGTGGTTTTGTGTTTTTCTTCATTCCAAGGCAATACATCGCCTTCCTCACTGAGATAATCCAGAATATCTCCCACGCCTTCCTGGTTCCTTGAATTTACAAAAAATATCTTTTTGCACCCTGCAAGTTTGAGCCATCGCTGTGCCCGTTTGGCATCTGCTTTTGGATGATCGATCTTCGTTACGATCCCAACCACCTCCCGGTTTGCCATCGCTGCACAGCATGGCGGGAACAGGCAAAAGGGTTCTGTAGCCGAGATCAAAAGTCCCACCACATCAGCTTCATAGGTATAAAGAGCAAGAGCATGTCCAAGCCCCTTTGTCTGAGCATATTCTCCCGGTGTATCTATGATCACATCGAAGTTGTTGACATACTGTGTTTTGTGATATTCTATTTTCTGGCCTTTCAAGGCCTGCGTCAAAGTAGTTTTTCCAGCTTCACTGCGTCCTACCAGGACTATTTTCTTCATCTGCAGTTCCTTTCCTTCATTGATATCCGTCTGCTTTTATGTCCTGGTGATCGGGCATACCGTAAAACGCAGTTTTTCTTCCACATATTCCAGTATTGCCTCCACCGAAGCTTCCACCTCTGATACCGTCCCGGTGATGATCAGACTTCCTGAGAATCTGTCCACAAACCCCAGTTCTATCGCCGCCGCTTTCAGTGCGATATCACCCATGATGATCGCTGTCTCTGCCGGGCTCACGGTAAGGATCCCGATCGCAGATTTTGTATAATCCACGGATGGATCAAGTCCCAGTTTTTCATACAATATCTTGTCAGGGTTGGCGATGATATGTGCCAGAGTGATCTGTTTTCCCGGAACCAGTTCCTGTACGATCCTCTGCTTCGTCTCCTCCGACATCTGGTCTGTATATCCCATCTTCAGCCTCCTATCTGACAATCCAGATCCGATACCATCCGGACCGCCTGTGCCAGTTCTTCCATCTCTTCATTGGATGGAGGTATGAGCTCCTCCAACTCGTATTTTCTTCCAAGCCCTTCGTATTTGTCCTGACCCAATCTGTGGTAGGCAAGAAGGTGGATCTTCCTGACCCCCTGAAGCTGCCCGGCAAATACTGCTATATCCTGGATTTCTTTTTTGGTACAGTTAAACGTTGGTATCACCGGTACCCGGATGACAAGATCTGTCATGCCTGCAGCTGCGATACGCTTTGCATTTTCCAGCATCAGTTCATTAGACCGCCCGGTAAACCGCTGATGCTTCTCCGGATCCATATGTTTGATATCCATAAGGTATGTATCCAGATATGGTAGAATCGACACTATCGTCTCAAATGGTGCGCACCCCATACTCTCAAGAGCTGTGTTGATCCAGCTTCCTTCGCTGTTTTTAATAATGCCCTGGCAAATTCCGATTGACACAGACTTTCTCCGCCTGACAGTGTCAAGCCTCCGCCTGATCGATAATAGTATGGCCTGTCCTTTTCTACCGTCTCCATGACTTCTTCCACTGTCACATCACGCCCGATGATTTGTTCCTTTCCATGGACCATCATCGTCTGCACTTGATACTCCTGTGATTCCGGATTGCAGCACCATTTGCACCGAAGGACACATCCCTTTAAAAATACAATCGTGCGGATCCCCGGTCCATCATGGATAGAAAACCGCTGGATATCAAATATTCTGCCTTTGATTTTTCCATCTGTTTCATTATTCATTAGTATCCCTCTGCATCTGCTTTCTATATTTGGATCATTTCATTTGCTCATCTTAGAGTCCCTGTTCAGTCCGATGAATGATATCATCCTGCAGCGACCGGGATAACGTTGTAAATAAGGCACTGTAGCCTGCAACCCTCACCACCAGATGTTTATAATCCTCAGGATGCTCCTGCGCATCCAAAAGCGTCTCGCGACTCACCACATTGAACTGCATGTGGCTGCCTTTTTGATCAAAATAAGACCTGACAAGAGCTGTGAATTTTTCCAGTCCCTCCCTGCCGCTAAGCGCTGACGGATGAAACTTCTGGTTGAATAAGGTACCGTTGGATGCTATAAAATGATCCAGTTTCGCTACCGAATTCGCTGCTGCGGTCGGTCCATTCACATCTTTGCCTGCCGAAGGTGAAACACCATCTGCAACAGGTGTATGAGCCAGCCTTCCATCCGGAGTGGCTCCCGTCTGTGCCCCCAGTGGAACATTGGCAGATACAGGATAAAGACCTGCCTGGAACTGCCCTCCTCTTGGGTTTTTATATCTCTCTAAAGGTCTGGTATAGGTATATGCCACATCTCTGGCAAACATATCCACCTCTGGAACATCATTGCCAAACTTTGGAATCTCTTCGATCAGCTGCCATATCTCCTGATATCTTTTCTTTTTCTCAGGTGCAGGCTCCATTGTCAGGATATTGGTCACCAGCTGGGTAATCTGCTCTTTCGTCAGATTTTCCCCTTGAAGCTCCAACTGTTTTATTGCCGTGCGCACCACTTCTGCCGCTGTGATGCCATCAAGCCCCTGACCAAAGTTCCATTCCATTGCTTCTTTATATTCCTGCAGCGTAACCTTTCGCTCCTCATATACTAATTTTCTCACAGCGTAAAGAGAATCTGCCATATTCGCCACACCAAATCCCTGTGGTCCGGTAAAGTTATAAACTGCCCCGCCTTCCTGTACAGACTTTCCTCTCTTTATACAATCATCGACCATGCAGGAAAGAAATGGCAGCGGACATCTCTCTGCGTGAGCCACATCAATGGCATTATCCGCATTTACCAAAAGTCTGATACAGTACCCCATCTGTTTTTTGTATGCATCATAGAACTTTTCAAAGGTATCCATGTTTTCCACTTCGCCTGTCTGACGGCCAACCTGCACTCCCTGATCTTTCCCATTGGAAAATACCAGTTCCAGCGGCCGACACATATTGAAGAATGCCGCATCATGCCAGCCTTCTGTCTTTCCTGCTTTCTGAGGCTCCACACATCCGATAATGTTATACTCTCTTGCATCCTGAAGACTAAGTCCCCTGCTTACAAGAGAAGGAATGATAACCTCATCGTTATAATATGCCGGCTGTCCAAGCCCCGTTCTTGTAAGTTCTGCCGCACGGATCAAAAACTCATGCGGTGTCTGATTCCATACCCTCACACTGAAAGACGGCTGCGGGAGATGAACGTGCATGGATGCCTGGATGCACATAAATGAAAGATCATTGGTCACATCTTCCCCATCTGCATTTTGTCCGCCTGCAATTAAATTCTGAAACAAACTATACCCGGCAAAGCCCTTTGCCGACTCTGCATCCCTGCATTTGTTCAAGTCATTCAGTTTCACCCATACACAATCCATAAGTTCCTGAGCAAATTCCCGGCTAATCTTATTTGCATCCATATCCTTCTTATAATAAGGAAACATATATTGATCGAATCTTCCCGGTGATATGGAATGTCCGCTGGATTCCACCTGCAAAAGCTGCTGTACAAACCAAAAAGATTGGCAGGCTTCCCAGAATCCATCCGCTCCGTACTCTGGAATCCTGCTGCAATTTTCTGCAATTTGTTTTAACTCTTTTTGCCTTACCGGATCAGTACATCGTTCTGCCATTTCACCTGCCAGCTTCGCATATCTCCCTGCATACCTTATCACCGCTTCGCAGCTTATCTTAACTGCATTCAGAAAATGAGTCCTCCTCGCATGATCCGGACTGGCCACACAGATTTTTTCAAGCTCCTGATCCACCTGTGCAATGATTCCCCGATAACCGATCGCCAAAATTTTCTCATACTGTACCGTCACATGTCCCACACCATTATAAAAGTAATTTCCCGGTGTAAATATATTATGCCCGATTGCTGTGATCGCCTCTGGTGCCATATAGGAAGTGGCCAATTCGCTGGTAGTCTTCCCCTTCCAATACTTATGCACCTTCCGGAGTTCTTCCTTCGTCTGGTCTGCAATATAAAATGGATCAGCTTCCCTTGTCTCCACAGTATCAAACTCTGCCTCCAGCCATTCGTAAGAAAATTCCGGATAGGTCTGACATCCTCTCGGTGCCACCGTTGTACTTCCCACGATCAATTCATCTTCTCTGATCACGATAGGAATACCATCCAGAATATGCGCAAATGCCTTCGCCCTTCTGGTGATCATAGGTTCGCCCTCTGTCTGTTCATAAGATTCTGTAAGCAATATCGCTCTTGCAGATTCTATCACCGGCATTTTCTCAAACAAATGATCGATCAGCCGAGGAATTCTGGGAGATTTTGCAATCTCACCTGTTTCAAATCGTTTCATAATACTCCTTTCATCCGTCATCTCTCTTGTTGTCCCAGTGTATCTTTATGTTGATTATACCCTTCCCTTTCTCAAAAGTCAACAAATCCAACACACTTTATGTGGTTTTATGTGAGTTTTCTCCTATTCTTTCTGATTTTAATATGTGGTTTTATGTTTTTTAGGTTGACAAACCGAAGGCTTTCCCACATACTTATATCATGGTACACGGATTATCCTATGAAACCCCGAGGTGACGAACTATGCAATTTGATATACATACTCACACGATAGCTTCCGGACACGGAACAAGCTGTACGATCACAGATATGGCTAAAGCCGCCAAATCAAAGGGACTTTCCCTCATTGGCATCACCGATCATGGGCCCGCCACTTTTGCTGCCGGCACACCGTCTTACTTTCGAAGCCTTCTCA
Organism: Clostridia bacterium; assembly: GCA_009929525.1. Taxonomy (GTDB): domain Bacteria; phylum Bacillota; class Clostridia; order Lachnospirales; family Lachnospiraceae; genus Oliverpabstia. The sequence continues at coordinate 23,756 of SAAH01000029.1, forward strand.
TGGCTCCCCATCTGCGCTGCGGAGTCCAGCTTCTATATGGGATAGAACTGAATATCCTGGATGATGAGGGGCATGTGGATCTGGAGGATGATATATTATCCCGGCTTGATTACGCCATCGCCAGCATGCATATACAAAATCATGCTCCCGGAACACAAGAAGAGAATACAAAAGCATATCAAAATGCCATGAAGCATCCCAAGGTCAAAGTGATCGGACACTGCGACGATGTAAAATATCCGGTAGATTACGAATCGCTTGTACTCTCGGCAAAAGAAAATCATGTTTTGCTTGAGCTAAATGAATCCTCACTTTCCCCCAGCGGTTATCGCGGAGATACACGCCAAAATAACGCTTCCATGCTTTACTGGTGCCAAAAATCATCACAACCCATCATACTTTCCAGTGACAGCCATGGACCTGAAGGGGTAGGCGACTTCACCCGCTGCCTGGAATTTGTGAAAGAGCAGAATTTTCCCAGAGAACTTATCCTTAACTATCGGCTGAACGATCTTTTATCTTATCTCAAATGAATAGCTCTAATAAAATAAGGCGGCAATTTTGAATAAAAATCAAAATTTCCGCCTTATGATTTGCTGCAGCTGCCAATAACATTCTCTTTTATTGCTTCTTACTGCTTCTTCTTCTCTCTCTGAACAAAAGTCCCGTGATCAAAACATCTTCTTCTTCCACCAGTTTTCCCTCGATTTCTCTAAGAAGTATATCCATCGTTTTTTCCGCAATCTGTTTCTCATCTTGTTTCGCATGGAGAAACATCGTGCCAAATGGTGCCGAAGAATCTTCATCGATACAGGCCACACGGATATCTTTTTCCGGTATGATCTCTGTCATCTCCATCGCTTTCAAAACTCCCGGCAGGATGCCATATTCATCTACTATGACCGCATCCACATCTCCCCTTGTCCGCTCAAGAAACTTTCTCACCTCATAGATCACTTTGGAATTTTGCAGATTATTGATCAGTTCATCCCGGTCAACATCCACATGTACCGCACAGATCCCAGCCTCTTTTTGCCCCTGTCTCGCCATCTCCTCGATATATCCGGTCCTACGTTCTCTTACCGAGTCTGCCTCCAGATAATCAGTAGAAATCAAAGCAATCTGTGTGCAGCCTGCTTTTACCAATTCTCTTACAAGAGATGCTGTTGCTTCATTATTGTTGGTCCTTACCGACGGAACAGGTATCCCCTGGATTTTCTTATCTATCAGTACAATGGGAAAATTGTTGAGGCAAAGGCGACGGATTTCCTGGCTGTAATGCTTTCCATGGCTCGGCATGATGATCAAACCTGAAACTCCCATAGACAGCAGGAATCGGATTTCTTCTGTTTCCCGTTCTCTTTCGCCATAAGAAAACCGTATCACGATCTTATATTCAGCCCTCGCAGCAAAAAGGTCAAGAAAATACATAAGGTCAAGTCCAAAAGAATTGGATACGTGTTCTAAGATCACGCCGATCAGCCGTCTGCTATTTTCTTTTCCCTTAGAAACCGGTGTGCTCCCAGCCTGTTGCTTGTTCTGTATATACGTACCTTTTCCCGGAACTCTTTTTACATATCCCTCCTGAGCAAGCATTCGAAGTGCTTTATTCAGTGTTATGAGGCTCACCCCATATCTGGCACAAAGCTCCTTCTCACTGGGTAGTTTGGTCATAGCCCCTTCTTCCAAAGCTTTCCTGTATACATCTGTCTCTAATAGGTCTTTGATGCCATCATATACTTTTTGATATAAAAACTTTTTTTCTTTTTCCATGATCCACCTTCTTATATATCTTTATGAATTTCAAAATGGTTCTTATTGTACTCAAGAAGTCCATCTTTTTGCATCTTAGACAACTCGCTTGACAAAGCACTCCTGTCCACAGCAAGGTAATCCGCAAGCTGCTGCCTCGAAAATGAAATATCTACGATACAGCTTCCCTGCTTTATTGCTTCATAAGAAAGATAAGAAAGTATCCTCTCTCTGATCGATCTTGGTGTGATACAATCTATCTTTCTGCTGAGATTCAGATTCTTGCCTGCCATAACATATACAAGGTTATTGATCAGGCGATTATGGAACTGGCAGCTGGAGCTGCAGGTCGTCAGGATCCTCTTCACACTCAAAAACAAGATCTCCGTATCTTCCACTGCTGCCACATCCACCATCAGCGGCTCATCGCTCCGACATGCGTATGTCTCCCCAAACACCTGTCCCGGACCAGATTCTCCGAGGATGCTTTCTTTTCCCCATACATCCAACTTTACAATATGGACTTTCCCCGTAAGGACAAGGCCCAGTTCCTGAAGCTTATCTCCCTGTTGGAAAATCCTGGTCCCCTTTTTATATTTTCTTTTATATGTTCCAAGACATTTTAACATAACATCCAATTCTTCTGGTTTGATTCCCATGAATATAGGTGTCTGTACAAATTTTTCCATATTTATACCTGCTTTTTTCTTTTTCGTTGTCAAAACAACCGATTTTCTTCAAATAGGATCCTATACTGTAAATATTCCATCTATACGGTTCTTTTATTTTACTCGAAAGAACGGATAAAAGCAATTCCATGATATTACAAATATAACCTGGAGGTATCAAAATATGAAAAGACGTATTATAAAAATCGATGAAACCAAATGTAACGGATGCGGTATCTGCGCTATGGCCTGCCATGAAAATGCCATTGGCATGGTAAACGGCAAGGCCCGGCTCCTAAAAGATGATTACTGTGACGGACTGGGAGATTGTCTTCCTGCCTGTCCGGCTGAAGCCATTACCTTTGAAGTCCGTGAAGCTGCCTCTTACGATGAAGCCGCAGTAAAACAGCGTCAATCCCAAAACAGCAGGCTGATGAACTGGCCTGTACAGATAAAATTGCTTCCCATCACTGCTCCCTATTATCAGTATGCTCATCTTTTGATTGCAGCAGACTGTACAGCATTTTCTTATGGGAATTTTCATGGGGATTTTCTCGAAGGCAAGATTCCTCTGGTCGGATGCCCTAAACTCGATATGGTAAATTATGCCGAAAAACTGACAGAGATCCTCCGCTGCAACAAGATAGCCGAGATCACCTTAGTAAGAATGGAAGTTCCCTGCTGCCGAGGACTGGAACGTGCTGTAGAATCTGCAGTCAAAGAAAGTCAACGGGATATTCCTGTAAATAGATACGTGGTCAGTACCGAAGGACGGCTTATCTAGCACGCAGTTCATCTCCACCACAGTGTGATCCTTTAGGACGCGATTTTGCTAATACAAAAAGCAGTTTCTGTAAGGCAATGCAGGCATATCACCTGCGTTTTGTCTTACAAAAACTGCTTTCTATTTTTAATTTACTGCAATTCCAGTGCTTACAATTTCTTTTCTCCATTTGTAAGTACCATCAACAAGATTTCTGTTTTGTTCTGCCGGTGCATTTGGCACACGAAGGACAAACACTGGATCTATATATGGATTCCTGATTACCTTTTGTTTCTTTTGAGTGCCGCTTTGTGTTGTGTCCAAAGATGATGCTGTACTGTTTCCTGGCACATTATCTGCTACCACAGCTGCCTTCCTTTTTGCCTGGAAAGAAGATACCACACTCTCATCAATATTTTCTCCAACTACCATCTTAGCTGAATTGTCATTGTATCCAATCTCCGGTTCGAGGACCACCTGAGCTTCGCCGCCTTGTACTTCCTGATCTGCTGCTGCCTGATCAGTTGTCTGGGATGCCGTTTGATCTGTCCCATCAGTTCCAGCTGCATCTGTTGTCTGCTGTGTACCGTCCACTGCCTCACCAGTCACTGCGGCTTCCCCCGTTGGTGTCGGTGTTATCAATTCACCAGCATCATCTATGATATCTGCACCGTAGATCGTCTCTTTTAATTTTCTTGCAGTACTCTCCCATTCAGGGACAAGATTTCCATTTACGCCGCTGTACATGCCATCGTATGGAATACGATCCTGTACAATGTTGTAATTCAGCAACGTTGGCACTTTTGCAAGCAATCCCCAGAACTCGTTCTCAGGTACATTATGTGTCACTAATGGGAGAAGTCGGGTCGCCAGTCTGTCTATATCTTCAAAACTCATTGCCTTGACATTTTCCAAAAGCTTCATCAACACTTCCCTTTGGCGCTGTGTACGCTGGTAATCGGAATTGCCTACTTTTCTGATCCTGGCATACGCTACTGCCTGCATACCGTTGCAGGTGTAAGTACCTTCTCCAGGGATCAGATAATCTTTAGACTTCAATCCCAGGATCCTGCACTGCTGTCTGATACTTTTATTTGCATTTTCAGCTTCCTTTTCAGTAAATGTCAGCTGAATAGAACCGATTTCATCGACAATATCTATCATCGATCCAAAATCAACCGTTGCATAACGATCCACATCAATTTTATAGTTTTCCTCTACAGTCGCTGCCAGAAGAGGACCTCCGCCATTAGGGTAAGCTGCATTCAGCTTTCTGTAACCCACATCCGGTATATGGACCAGTGTATCCCTCATCAGGGATATCATGGAAATCTGATGCAAACGATAATTGATCGATATAAGGATCATAGAATCAGAATTGCCCACATAATTCTCTTTTGTAGTATCAAGACCTATAAGTAATACATTATAAACATTTCCATCCGTCGTGATCGGCTCCGAAGATGCATACTGCTGCATGTTCTGCTGAGCTTCCAAAAGTTCCGGATCGATAACCTCTTCTACCTGCTCTGTTTCTCCTGCTTCCGCTTCGGCTGCTTCCTGCTGGGCTTTCTGCTCTTCAATCTGCCTGGTTGCTTCCTCATCGGTCACATAATTTGTCTTGGCATAATAATGATGTCCAAAATAATAAATGGCACCAGCCAGACAGGCGAGGAATACAAGGATGATCCCCACTGTGATTCCTGCTTTCTTTTTCTTCGACATCTTGTGTTTCTTACTCTTGCCAGTTTCCTCTATCTGTGTTTCCGATTGAGACACAGGTGTCTGTTCTTTTTTTTGAGATTCGTCATTTTCCGACATCCGACAGGCCTCCATTCGTTTCTTAGCATATTCGACAAAATGATACCATCTGCATTATCATTTGTCAAATCTTGTTGAAGTTTTTCTTACGTTTTTATTACATCATTACCTGTCTATCGTTATCCTCCGATCAGCTGATACACGGATCACTCTGCACCTTGTGCTTCCGTAATCTTCTGACATCATCACATCCTACAATCTTCTCAGCCACCGAAGTGCCAGATCCATCCATCCGGCATTATCTTCCGGTATCTGAATGGTTCCATTATCAATGATTTTCTCGCACAGTGACAGACCATGGCATCCCTTTTCATATATATGAAGTTCAAAAGGTACATGATTCCTCCGAAGTGCCACCGCAAGCTGCAGCGAATTCTCCACCGGAACATCCTGATCCTCCTGTGTATGCCACAAGAATGTAGGTACCGTCTTTTCACTCACTCTGCTTTCCAGCGACAATGCATTTGCCATCTCCTCGGTGAATCCCGGTCCCAGAAGAAGTTCTCTGGATTCTTCATGGGTAAATTCTCCCATCGTCACCACCGGATAACACAAGATCATACCATCTGGCTTCCACATTTTTTTGCCTTCTATTACCGGATATGCATCTGTGAGAGCTTTTTCGATCACCGGCTCATCCCACAGATTTCCCAGACTGCAGCACAGATGCCCTCCTGCAGAAAATCCCGTGATCACAATTTTTTCCGGATCGATATGATACTCCCGGGCATGAGATCTCACATATGCCACTGCCGTTGCCAGTTCAAGCATCGCACTGGGATATCTGGAAGGTGCAACACTGTACTGAAGCACAAATGCCTGATTGCCTGCTGCCAGATACTTCATCGCCACTACTTCCGCTTCCCGGTCTGACTTAAACCGATAGGCACCGCCCGGACACACGATCACCGCCGGACGTTTGTGGGAATAAAACAATTCTTCTGATTCATCCAATATATACGTATACAGCTTTGGCTGGGTGCCGTCCCAGACCGCATCCACCTTTTCATAATCTACTTTCATATCAATGCATTCATGTCTCATAATGACTGCCCCCTGTTTTTATACAATTTTTCAGCAGCCTCACAGATATACGATCGGTAGACCGTTATCTGCAAAGCTGCTGAATGAGTATGTGATGCATATATTTTACATCTATATTCTATTTTTGTCCATAATAAGCATTTGCTCCATGCTTACGATAATAATGTTTGTCCTGCAGTTCCTGAGGAGCCGGTTGTACCTGAGGGTTGATCATCTCACATCTTGCTGCCATCTTTGCCACTTCTTCCAGAACTACTGCATTATGCACTGCCTCATGTCCGTCTTTTCCCCATGTAAATGGTCCATGATTTTTGCAGAGCACTGCCGGAACAGCCTCATAATCCTTATCTTTAAAATACTCTGTGATAAGCAGACCTGTATTCGTCTCATAGGCGTTGTCTATCTCTTCTTTTGTCAGACACCGAAGGCATGGAACTTCTCCATAGATATAGTCTGCATGGGTCGTTCCATAACATGGGATTCCCCGTCCGGACTGCGCCCAGCTTGTTGCCCAGGAAGAATGTGTATGCACGATACCGCCTATATTAGGAAATGCTTTGTACAGTTCCAGATGCGTTGGCGTATCTGAAGAAGGGTTGTATTTTCCTTCTATCTTATTTCCCTCAAGATCCATGATCACCATATCCTCCGGTGTCAGCTTATCATAATCAACACCACTCGGCTTGATGGCAAAATATCCTGTCTCTTTATCAATCTGACTTACATTTCCCCATGTAAATGTGACCAGTCCGTATTTCGGAAGAAGCATATTTGCTTCATAGACTGCTTTTTTCAGTTCTTCTAACATCATATCCTCCGTTCTACTTCAAGTGTTCCACTGCCGCACGTTCTATAGCAATTCCTTCTTTGTATCGTTTCATAAATTCTTCAAATCCACACACGCCTTCTGGATCCGGCGCTGTTTCTACACTGCTGGCATCAGCAAATACTTTATTGTCAAGATATTGGGCTAAGGTTTCACCCTCTTCTTTTTCTCTCATATAAGCTGCCAGAAGTGCGATGCCCCATGCGCCGCCCTCGCCTGCAGTCTCCATAACTGCAACCGGAGCATCCACTGCGTCCGCAAGGATCTGCTGTCCTACCCCTTTTGTCTTAAAGAGTCCGCCGTGTCCCAACAATTTGTCAACCTTCACGCCCTCTTCCTTCAAAAGGATATCAAGACCGATCTTCAATGCACCAAGGCAGGTATAAAGATTGGTTTTCATAAAGTTCGGCAGGTTGAATCTGCTCTCCGGTGTCCTCACAAAAAGAGGACGTCCCTCTTCAAAGTGTGTGATATGCTCACCGGAATGGTAGCAGTAGGATAAAAGACCTCCACAGTCTTTATCTCCTTCCAAAGCTTTGCGATATAACGTTCCATAAAGTTCGTCGCCGCTTACCTTAACGCCGAAGCTTTCCAGCGTTTCCTTAAAAAGCTTCACCCAGGCATTCAGATCTGAAGTACAGTTCTGAGAATGCACCATAGCTACCGGACTTCCATCCGGAGTGGTAACCGGATCGATCTCCACATGAATCTTTGAAAGAGGTTTCTCAAGTACGATCATGGCAAATACAGAAGTACCTGCGGATACATTACCTGTTCGTTTTGCTACACTGTTGGTAGCTGTCATACCTGTTCCTGCGTCTCCCTCCGGAGGGCAAACCGGAATCCCGGCTTTCAAAGTACCTGTCGGATCAAGGAATAATGCACCCTCTTCGGTCATATTTCCTGCAGCTTCACCAGCGCTTTTCACTTCCGGCAGGATTTCTTTCAGTTTCCATCCCAGATTTTTGTCTTCTATCAGTTTGTCGAACTTCGCAGCCATATCTGCATGGTAATCCATAGCATCTGAATCAATCGGAAATACTCCCGATGCATCGCCTGCTCCCAGGATCTTTTCTCCCGTGATCATCCAGTGGATATATCCTGCCAGAGTAGTAACAAAGTCGATGTCTTTCACATGTTCTTCTTCATTCAGTATTGCCTGATACAGATGTGCGATCGTCCATCTTTGTGGAATCTGCTGTCCGAAAAGTGGCGTCAGGATCTCGGTCGCCGGCTCCGTGATATTATTTCTCCAGGTTCTGAATGGGACCAGCATATTTCCCGATTTGTCAAAAGCCATATACCCATGCATCATGGCACTAAATCCCATAGATCCAATCTTATCAAGCGTGATCCCATACTCCTGTTTTACATTCTCCACAAGATCACGATAACTGTCCTGCAGACCGCCTTTTATCGCTTCCAGACTATACGTCCAGATACCATCCACGTACTGATTCTCCCACTCATGGCTTCCGGAAGCTATCGGTGCACGATTTTCCCCCACAAGTACCGCTTTGATCCTGGTAGATCCAAATTCTATTCCCAGGCTTGTCTTTCCCTCCTGGATATTCTTAATAATGCCATCTTTATCTGATCCCATAAGCCAATCCCCGCTTTCCCGTCTGTTTTACCCTACTTATCCATGCTTCTTATCTAAAATATAAAGAATTCCAATTTAATTCATTCTTAAAGTTTCTGATGGTCGTATCTGCATCAATGTAAACAGCTTCGATACCCATAGCAGCTGCCCAGTCACCCATCTGTTCTGCAGTAAGGTCATAGGAGAATGCTGTATGATGAGCTCCGCCTGCCAATATCCATGCTTCTGCTCCTGTTGCAAGATCCGGCTTCGGTGTCCAGAATGCTGTTGCAACCGGAAGTTTCGGCATCGGTTTTTCTACCTTTTTACATTCCACTTCATTGATGATCAGGCGGAAACGATTGCCAAGGTCGATCAAAGAGGTAGCAACTGCCGGTCCTGTCTTTGATGTAAATACCAGTCTTGCCGGATCTTCTCTGTCACCCATACTCAATGGATTCACTTTGATAGAGATCGGTCCTTCACTGATCGTCGGGCAAACCTCCAGCATATGAGCCTGAAGGATTCCTTCTTTTCCAGGTACCAGATTATATGTGTAGTCTTCCATGAAGGAAGTTCCCTTTGCATCTTTCTTTCCTGCAGTCATGATCTTCATCAGACGTACCATAGCCGCTGTCTTCCAGTCACCTTCTCCGCCGAATCCGTATCCTTTTTCCATCAGTCTCTGGATAGCAAGACCCGGAAGCTGCTGCAGGGATCCCAGATCACCAAAATGAGTTACGATGGCCTGGTAATTCTTCTCTTCCAAAAATCTTTCAAATCCGATTTCTATCTTTGCCTGTGCTGCCACATGGTTTTTAAATTCCTGAGGATCTCTTCCCTCCAGCAGAATATCATATTTGCTGTAGTATTCCTCAACCAGAGTATCCACATCAGCTTTACTTACAGCTTCCACAGCCTCAGCGATCTCATTTACCGGATAAGCATCGATCTCCCAGCCAAATTTGATCTGTGCTTCAACCTTATCACCCTCTGTAACAGCTACGTTTCTCATATTGTCAGCGATTCTCATGACACGGATATGGCTGCTCTCCATGATACCAACTGCGGTTCTCATCCAGGATGCTACTCTCTCCTGTACCTTTTTGTCATCCCAGTGTCCTACGATAACCTTACGCTCGATACCCATTCTGGATACGATATGGCCATACTCTCTGTCACCATGGGCAGACTGATTTTCATTCATGAAATCCATGTCGATGGTGTCATACGGGATTTCCTGATTAAACTGTGTATGAAGATGAAGCAATGGTTTTCTGTACTCCTGAAGTCCAAGGATCCATGATTTTGCCGGTGAAAATGTATGCATCCAGGTGATCACACCTGCACAGTTCTCATCTGCATTTGCTTCGTTAAAGGTTTTTCTTATTACTTCATTGGTGATCATCGTAGGTTTCCAGATAACTTCATATGGTAAGATACCTGATTTGTTTAATTCATCAACGATGATGTGAGAATGCTCAGCAACCTTTCTAAGACACTCATCTCCATATAAATCCTGTGATCCTGTTGCAAACCAAAACTTGTAATCTCTTCCTGTCTTCATTTTTATTAATCCTCCACTTTGAATTTTTATATGAATTTTATTTTGCACATTTTAATTGTATCTATTCTGTTCATCTTACCGCCTGTCCCTGCAGGACTCCCTGATGATCAGTTCCGGCTCGATCAGCCTTTGCACCTTGCTTTCTTCCACAGTAACTCCATGGATCAGCTCAAGCAAAAGTTCTGCCGCCATCGCTCCCAACTCTTCCTGTGGATGGGCAATGGTCGTCAGTCCCACCGGCCCGCTCTTTGCGATCGCAGAATCATCATACCCTGTCACTGATATGTCTTCGGGAACTTTCTTCCCCTGCTCTTGCAGCGTTCGCATCACTTCAAGGGCGATCTGATCGTTATAGCATACCACTGCATCCATCGGGATCTTTCGTTCCAGCATCATCCTGGTCATGACCGCCGGCTTTACCTTGCGGTCCTCCGTATGAAACCAGATGACCTGCTCCGGCAGATAAGGCATCCCTGCCTCCTGAAGTGCTTTTGCATATCCCTTGTGGCGTTCAGCCCCCTGACTGTCATCGGCCTTGAAGATTCCTACTATATGCCGATGCCCCAGTTCGATCAGATATCTGGTGATCAGATAACATCCCTTCTCGTCATCCATCAATATCGTCGGCTTTTGCTGCATCTGCGGATACCTGCCCTGTATGAACACATAGGGAATCTGAAATTCATCCAATCGGTTATACAGATGCATATTCCTGCATAAGATCTGGCTTTTACTCGGCTCTATGATCAGCCCTTCCACATCCTTGGTCAGGATATCTTCCAGACACTGGGCTTCCTTTTGCCGGCTATTTCCAGTGTTCTTCAAGATAATGCTGTATCCCTGCTCTGTCAGCACCCTGTCCATACCCTGGATAAGTCTCGGAAATATGTAATCAGAGATGTATGTAGTGATGACTGCGATATTTCTTGAGTTCTTTCTATGCTTCATCCGTTCCGAACAAAAAGTACCTTTTCCATGCTCCGCTGTCACATATCCTTCATTTTCAAGGATAGCGATGGCTTTACGCACGGTATGCCTGCTGAGATTACACCTGGCCGCCAGCTCATTTTCTGAAGGCATCTTATCTCCGGGTTTTATCTCCCCTGATAAAATCTTCTCTTTCAATTCTTCCATCAGGGCCATGTACTTTGTTTTCCCGCTCTCCTGCATGATCTGCCTCCCTTCTTTCGAAAATGTCCTGACATTTGCTTTATATCTTTATTTTATAACTTGTATGCACATCTTTACAAGTTGTTTCTTTAAAAAAAGAACCCCGCAAAAAGCAGGATTCTTTTTTATTGTTCAAACCCATTTTATCATACCGGAATCTCAATCAATTCTTTCGGTGAATGTGCCAGATTTTTATACCCATCTTCCGTAACCACGACCATATCCTCGATACGTACACCGCCGAATCCCGGAACATAGATGCCCGGCTCAACAGTTTCTATCATACCGGCTTTCAATACGGTATCATCCGCCGGTGAAAGACGGGGATCCTCATGGATAAAAAGGCCTACACTGTGGCCAAGTCCATGGCCAAAGCATTCTCCGTATCCAGCTTTGGCGATGATGTCTCTTGCCACCTTATCCACGCTCTGCCCGGTCACACCTGCTTTTACCGCATCCAATGCTGCAAGCTGTGCCGTAAGGACTGTCTGATAGATTTCTTTTTGCTTCTCACTTGCTTTTCCCAACACTACCGTCCGGGTCATATCTGAACAATATCCCTTGTATTTGCATCCGAAGTCCATCGTCACAAAATCTCCAACTTCCAGTTTCTTAGTGCCCGGAATCGCATGGGGCATGGAAGAATTCAGACCGGAAGCGATGATCGAATTAAAACTCAGGTCTTCTGCCCCTGCCTTTTTCATCTGGTATTCCAGCTCTGCTGCGACCTCCAGTTCTGTCATCCCCGGTTTTATGATCTTTATGATCTTTGAAAATGCAATGTCGCCGATCTCTTCCGCTTTTTCCAGATATTCCAGTTCTTCTGCTGTTTTAATTCTTCGAAGGGCATCGATCCTGCCGCCCAGTGGAACCCAGGTCTCTACAGAAAGTGCGTTTTTTAATTTGTCAAATTGAGCACACAGAAGAGACTGATCTTCGTAACCCATAGAAAATCCCTTCGCTTCTTCTGCCTTTTTATTGATTTCTTTTTCCATGCACTCTTTGAGGATAGCCTCTCTTTTATGCTCTCTATTTTCCTCGATAACAGTAAAGTCACTTTCCTTCTCTGCCTGTTCTGTATATCTGGAATCCGTGATCAGCACTTTTTGAGTCCCGGAAATATACAAGATTCCTTCGCCCCCGCGAAATCCACTGATGTAACGCATATTATATTCATCTGTGATAAGCAGTGCATCCAGTTCTAATTCTTCAAATATTTTGTCCATCTCTTTGCCGCCTCTCTCCTCATGCAATCAGGAACGCCGAAGCGTTCCTGTCATTATACACTCTTCTTAATTTATTATACTTCTGCCAAAGCCTGGTCAAGATCTGCAATGATATCATCTGCATCTTCGATTCCAACAGAAAGTCTGATAAGATCAGGCAGTACACCTGCTTCTATCAGCTGCTCTTCATTCAGCTGACGGTGAGTATGGCTTGCCGGATGAAGTACGCAGGAACGGGCATCTGCCACATGTGTAACGATCTCCACCAGTTTCAATCCATTGGTAAATCTCATAGCGCCTTCTTTTCCGCCCTTTGGTCCAAAGCAAAGAACACCGCAGACACCATTTGGCATATATTTTTGTGCCAGAGGATAGTATTTGCTGCTCTCAAGTCCTGCATATTCTATCCAGGCAACCTTCTCATGATTTTCAAGGAATTTTGCAACCTTCATGGCATTTTCGCAGTGGCGTGCCACTCTAAGGTGGAGTGTCTCAAGGCCTACATTGGTAAGGAATGCATTCATCGGAGACTGACAAGATCCCATATCACGCATCAGCTGGGCAGTCGCTTTCTGGATATATCCCATTTTTCCAAATTTCTGTGTGTAGATGATCCCATGGTAAGATTCGTCCGGTGTGGTAAGTCCCGGGAATTTGTCTGCATGAGCCTGCCAGTCAAAGTTTCCGCTGTCCACGATACATCCGCCCATAGCCATCGCATGTCCATCCATATATTTTGTGGTGGAATGAACGATGATATCAACGTCAAATTCGAACGGACGGCAGTTGATCGGAGTTGCAAATGTATTGTCACAGATCATCGGAACACCATGGCTGTGTGCAAGATTTACGAACTTTTCAATGTCCAGCACAACGCCTGCAGGGTTGGAAACTGTCTCTGCAAATACCGCTCTTGTATTTGGTTTGAAATATTTTTCCAGTTCTTCTGCCGGAAGATCCTGGTCAACCAATGTTGTATCGATACCAAAACGTTTTAATGTCACAGATAAAAGATTGGATGTTCCGCCATAGACCTTAGATGCACAGATCACATGGGAACCTGCCTCACAGATGTTAGTCACTGCCAGCATCGTAGCTGCCTGTCCGGAAGAAGTGAGCATAGCACCTACGCCGCCCTCCAGGTCGCAAATCTTCTTCGCAACAATATCACAGGTTGGATTCTGCAGTCTGGAATAAAAATATCCTTCGGCTTCCAGATCAAATAATTTTCCCATCTCTTCACTGGTCTCATAACGGAAGGTTGTACTCTGATAGATCGGCAGTACACGGGCCTCGCCGTTTTTCGGCTGCCAGCCTCCCTGAACACAGATTGTATCTTTCTTAAATGACATAATGATTCCTCTTTTCTTTGTATATTTATATGTCTGCAAAATAGCCACATTCATGGATACCATTTTAGACGAAAAAAAGGGGAAATGCAAGCATTTCCCCCTCTTGAGTTTCCGCAGTTTTATCCACATAGACCTGAATTAAACCATGTCTTTATAAACAACTTTCAAAAAATGCCCCAAATATAAGGAATCTGATTC
>SAAH01000146.1 GCA_009929525.1 Clostridia bacterium
ATCTACCAGTGCGGAGCAAGAAACATTCTTTTTGATGATGTTTTGGCGTTAGTAGCGTGAACTTATTGTGCATTTTTTTAAATTTGCTCATTTATAGTACTGTTATATCTCTTCGCTACGAATCTCACCAGCGAATCCGGAAATGCTGCAAGTATCTCATCCACCCACCGGCATCCTCTGTGAGGTGTATTGATCGTTGTAAGTGTTGCCACATAAGGTGCCATCCCCAGACAGCTTATGGCGTAACGGGCATCCAGTCCTCCTTTGGAATGGGCTATGATGTTGACCTTTTCACATCCTGTTTCCTCACAGATCTGAAGAATATGCTGCTTTAACTCTTCTGCACTCTTGGAAACCGGAATCGCTGACTGCTGCTTTCCATAATATACCTCAGCTCCATTTTTCTTAAGCTGGGCCGGTATCCTGCCCCAATAGTTCATAAACTGCCAGTCTCTGAAGAATATTCCATGGACCATGATGATCGGATATCTGGTATGGCAGACCGTATTCTCCTGACGGGCTGCATTCATTTCCAGAAGGTTTCTCTCTACTTCATATTCGAATCTGGCAGCACGCCACATCCGGGCAACGAAGAACAGATTCAATATCGGAACCCACCAAAGCAGAAGATAAATGATCTTGCTCAGTATGCCAATTTGCTTTGTTGTGAGAAATACTCTCACGATCCCATTTCCCATTAAGAAGAACAAAAAGAGCATTGCAAGGATTCCATTTAACACCAACAGTCCAGCAGCTGTATTCTTCCATATCACAATATAAAAGATCACTTCACCGATGCTGCACACAGCGACTGCCATGATAAGTTCCACACCGCCGATCAGTGCCTGCAGTCTGGGTGAGAGGCCTCTCACCGTCTTTCCACACATCCGTCCCGGGATGATATGGCAGCATAGATAAAATATAGTGCCAAGAATACCCGCCAACAGCCATGTAAAACCTGGTGCAGGCATAGACACGCAAAAATATGTAAAGTTACAATATATAAACAACAGTGCGATCACAAATAATCGGCGTATTTTCCTCATTATCGTTCCCCTTTTTATTTCTTTCTATAACACAAGTTTATCATCCGATCACCTTGTGTTCCAGCCATTTTCTGTTATGGAACCGATACAGGTATACGATTCCCCTCACGGTCCAGTCTGTGAACATACCGATCCATACTGCGATAGGTCCAAATCCCATGACACGGCATAAAAATACACACAATGACACACGGCAGACCCACATGGAGATACATGACAATATCATAGAGAATTTTACATCACCGGCTGCACGCATGCCATAACTTGGGATAAATGAGATCACCCAGACAAATGGTTTCACGATGGTGATCCATGTCATCATGAAGATGCACATCTTTGCGCTCTCACTTTCCATACCTCCAAGCATGGTCACCGGTTTTGTGATCGCAAATACCAGAATACAGCTTACGACCAGTACGATTTCCGCTATCCATGACAATTTTTTTGTATAATATATGGCTTCATCGTTCCTTCCGGCGCCAACACATTCACCAACGATCGTCATCAATCCGATCCCAACTCCCATAGCTGCCATACCATTCAATCCTTCCAGGATATTCGTCATCGCCTGCGCTGCAATGGCTGCCGTACCAAGGGTGGATACTGTGGACTGGATCGCCAGCTTACCAAACTGGAACATACCATTTTCTATACCTGTCGGAACACCTACCGCAAGGATCAGCTTGATCTTTCTGCCGTCCGGACGGATCTTCAGATAATCGCGGACCACGATCGGCTGTGTTTTCTTTCTTAAGTAGACCATTACTACCACCGCACAAAACACTCTGGAAACCAGCGTTGCGATCGCCGCGCCGGCAACCCCCATATCAAATACAAAGATAAGGATTGCATTTCCTGCAATATTGATAACATTGGAAATGACTGAGATGACCATCGGAAGCTTTGTATTTTCCATTGCCCTGAAAACAGATGAGCCCGCATTGAATACCGCTATAAATGGAAATGACAATGCCGTGTAGAAAAAGTAAATCTCAGAATCTCTCATGACAGAAGCCTCTACTTTACCAAAGGTCACCTTTAATAAGGGTGCTTGGAAGATCAGACAGACAACCGTGATCACAACTGAGATTGCTGTCACAATAAATATCAGCTGTTTTGCTGCCTGCTGTGCATTCTTGCCATTTTTTTGTCCCATGTACTGAGAGCAGATGATCGTTCCACCTGCGGCCAGAGCTGCAAATACCTGGATCACCAGGATATTGATGGAATCTACCAGTGAAACCGCCGAGATTGCCGATGACCCCACATTGCTGACCATCATCGTGTCCGCCGTTCCCATCAGCGAGTTCAATATCTGCTCTACGATCAAAGGTATCAATAAGATCCTCAGATCTTTGTTACTAAACATATGCTGCTTTTTTGTTGCCGTCATAACCTTCTCCATCCCTCTTCCTTCTGTCATCTCAATTGTCTTTTCTACTGCTGTCCCTGCCTGTTGTTATCTACTTTATCTATTCTTTCTATTGCTGGTCAACCATGCTTTTGGCCAATTATCTGGATCAGTCATATTTTCTGGTCAGGAAATCCCGGCTGTTTTGGTACCGCTTGGTCCTCAGATAATCCTCTGCCCCTGGATGGGGAATCCTGTTGATATCCATGTTGTGTTCCAGATCTGCCAGTTTCACATTCCTTGCCAAAGGATTTGCACGGATAGCCTCCAGATACTTTTGCTGAGAAAATCCCGGTTCCTTTTTCTTTGTCAAAAGATCAACTGCCTTCACGATCTCCTCTGGAAATTCCCTGCCAAGTTCCTCAATCGTTACTTCTGTATCTTCCACCACATCATGAAGCAGCGCCGCGATTTTCTCTTCTATCCCATTCACCTTCTGCGCCACCGCCAAGGGGTGTCCTATGTAGGGATGTCCACCCTTATCAACCTGTCCTTCATGCGCCCCGGCTGCAATACGGAGTGCTTTCTGATATAGTGCCTCCCAGTTTTCCATCTGCATATTCTTTTCCCTCTGCACCCTTATTTGTTTCGGATGATTCTGATGCCACCCTCTGTATCGGCCTCCGGGAGTTTCCGGATAATTGTCAAAAAGTTCTTTTACTGTCTTTTCGTATTCCTTGAGATCCTGCGCCTTTTTTATTCCTTTATTCCACACATCATACTTTGGAAATGAGTATTTGAGATAGCACCAGATTTCTTTCATCTTGAATAATGCTTTCTCCTCATTCACTGATATTCTGCGAAAATCATCATACAATTTCTGATGAAATCCTCTCCATATCTCTATGGCCGGTTCTTCTTCTCCATGAATTCTTCCCAAAAGTCCTGGATCCGCAAGTATCCCTCTGCCCATCATCACTCCGGCTATCATGGGAAACCTGCGTTCTATCTTATTATAATCCTCTTCCACAAAGATATCTCCATTATAACAGATCGGACACGTTCTCTTTGCATAAGCCTTTGAAAAAGATTCCAGCCTTGGTTCTCCCATATAGTAGTCATCCCGGACTCTCGGGTGGATCACCAGCTCCTCCAGCGGATATTTGTTGTATATATCCATAAGTTCTTCTATCTCATCCGGCTCATATCGTCCCAGCCTGGTTTTTATGGATATTTTCATATCGACCTCTTCATATATTTTATACAGAAAATGGTCCAGCCTCTCCTTTTCACCTAAGAATCCTGCTCCTCTTTTACCGTTTACCACCGGTTTGGAAGGGCATCCCAGATTCAGATTGACCTCCCGGTATCCATACTCCCACAATCCTTTTGCTGTCCTTATAAAATCCTCGCTGTTATTTGTAAGGATCTGGGGGACAAGATAAATCCCTTCATTATGCTCCGGCAAAATATCGTTCTTCTCTTTGTAATTAAACAGCCGCCCGTGATTTGGCTTTGCTGCAATAAATGGTGCAAAGTACTTGTCCATCGGATAGAAGAACGCATGATATGCATTGCGAAAGACATAACCTGTGACTTCTTCAAGCGGTGCCATATAATATCTCATCGCCCACACTCCCCATTTTCAACTTGTTTTACAATTCTTCTTTTCCAAGACGTACCGCTTCCAGATGTTTGGCCGCCTTTTCGTCCAGTGTATCAAAAAGATAATTTTTACCGCTCTTGGCACCCTGGCTGCGTGCTTCATTTTCCTCACGGATCTGCTGTGACACCAGCTCCACATCCTCCAGGAGTTCTCTTGCTGACATCCGCGCTCCGCCTTCTCCCAGGATGATCACCTGCTCCAGCCGGTCCGAAGTTGCGACGGTAACCTGATATTTTCTTCCTATCTCCTGTACTGTTTTTTCTATGTACTGATCCGCTGTCTCCGCTTCCTTTGTGTAAACCACATGGATATTGTGGTATTTCATGATGCTTCCCGGATTCCCCTGGACTTTATAGGCATCAAACACTAAGATCAGCGTGCATTTTTTATATCCCTGATAATTGCAGAGGATATCCATGAGTTTTGTCCTGGCTCCATCGATATTGACGCTTGCAAGCTCATTGAGCTCATCCCATGAAAATATGATATTGTAGCCGTCCACCAGAAGGTATTCTTCCACCGGTACTGAACTTTTATTCTTTTTGGCACTTCTTCCGCCATTATATGAGCTGCTGTAAAAATCAGGATCCAGATCCTTACGGCTTTTTTTCCACCCTTTTGCTGCACTTTTGCCCCGTCCCCCCGTTTCACCTGTTTTCGTGCCATAGGTTCGGGCAAATATCTCTTCCAATTCCTTTTCATTTTTCCAATATGCTTCTGTCTCCGATTTCCAGTCCTTGCTCTGCTGTGAAGTTTCTGTCTGTTTTGTCTCTGCCACAACATCGTTTCGCGAAAAGACACTCGCCAGATGCATATAATCCTCTACCTTATCCCATTTCACCACAAATCCCGCTCCATGGGCACAAAATACTGATCCGGTCGGATTCTCCAGGTCACTTTCCGGATCGTAAGCCATACTTTCGATCACTTCCTGCTGATCATGGCACGGAAGATAGCCTTTCAAAGTGCAATAAAGCCTTCCCATGCCGCCTGTATAGGCTACAACCTCTGTCTGATAATCCCGCATCGTCACCACAGGTGCGTACCCGGTCAGGATCGATAATTCACCATCTGTCTTTGGCGGATCAAATTCTCCGAACATTTTTTGAATGTCAGCAATCCCCCGGCCGATCATAGCAGTAGGGACCTCCAATCGAAAGTCATAGTAAGGTTCGAGAAGTAAGCTTTTTGCCTTTCTGAGGCCCTGTCTCACTGCACGATAAGTTGCCTGACGAAAATCTCCGCCCTCTGTATGCTTTAGATGTGCCCGTCCTGTTACCAGCGTGATCTTCATGTCCGTGATCGGCGAGCCGGTCAATACACCCTTATGTTCCTTTTCTTCCAGATGGGTGAGCACCAGCCGCTGCCAGTTCCTGTCCAGGATGTCTTCGCTGCAGTCCGCATCAAACCAAAGACCACTTCCCCGCTCACCCGGTTCCAGCAAAAGATGAAC
Source organism: Clostridia bacterium (assembly GCA_009929525.1). GTDB lineage: Bacteria > Bacillota > Clostridia > Lachnospirales > Lachnospiraceae > Oliverpabstia. Next base: position 5,517 of record SAAH01000146.1, read on the forward strand.
CTCTGCATAATGTCTCAGCGGTTCAAAGTGTCCCGCACCCTCAACTGTATTTTCTATGGTTTCTTTATATACTATATTTCCTGAGCCAAATTCCACATCTACACCAAAGCGCTCTTTGATCATACTTTTTAGTATCTCGATCTGAACCTCACCCATCACCTGTGCATGGATTTCTCCGAGCGTTTCATTCCACAGGATGTGAAGAAGTGGTTCCTCCTCCTCAAGCTGCCGAAGATCCAACAGCATCCGGTGGATATCACATCCCGGCGGAAGCTGTATCTGATATGTAAGGACCGGTTCAAGGACCGGCATATCTGATGCCGCTTCGATGCCCAATCCCTGACCCGGATAAGTAGAGGTAAGTCCAAGCACTGCACAGACGGTTCCCGCCTCTGCTTCACTGACCGCTTCGTACTTTTCTCCCGAATATATCCTGATCTGATCTGCCTTTTCTTCCCAGATATTTTCATCCAGATCGTTCTTTTCTTCTGTCACCTTTTTATTGGTAAGCAGTGCCTTTACTTTCAAACTTCCGCCCGTGATCTTCATATAAGTCAATCTGCTGGCACCGTCTCTTGCTATCTTAAAAATCTTCGCACCAAATTCTGCCGGATACCGGGGGATTGTTACATATTTTCCAACCCCCTGAAGGAATTCATCCACTCCCTGCATCTTTAATGCGGATCCAAAATAACACGGAAATAATTTTCTTTTCCGGATCAGGCGGGGAATCTCTTCATGATCTACCTCTCCCTCTTCCAGATAATGTTCCAAAAGTTCTTCTTCACACATCGCCAGCTGTTCCTGCCAGCTCTCCTCTGATATATCTCCAGAAAAGTCAAGACAATTTTCATCTAATCTGTTTTTCAATTCTTCCATCAGCATGGTTTTGTCCGTACCCTGCTGATCCATTTTATTTATAAAAAGGAAGGTTGGAATCTTATACTTTTTCAGCAGACGCCACAGGGTATGTGTATGTCCCTGAATCCCATCCGCTCCGCTGATGACCAGGATCGCATAATCCAGTACCTGAAGGGTTCTCTCCATCTCCGCCGAAAAATCCACATGCCCCGGCGTATCAAGAAGTGTCACCTGAACATCTCCCATGGAAAATACAGCCTGTTTTGAAAAGATCGTGATTCCACGGCTCCGTTCCAGATCGAAGGTATCTAAAAATGCATCCTGATGATCCACCCGTCCTAATTTTCTTATCGCACCACATGTATAAAGGAGGCTTTCCGACAAAGTTGTCTTCCCTGCATCTACATGGGCCAATATACCTATAACCAGTTTTTTCATATCTGTCTCATTTCTCTATTTGCTTTATACAATTGCTATTCCATTATAGCATTTCTGTTTCGCCATGACTATTCCTAAAACACATTATTTGTAAATCAGATTTATAAATAAGGAGAAAGCTGTGCTCTCACAAAGCTTCCCTGATCGTGTTGGCACACAGGGCAGGTTTCCGGTACCTGTTCTCCTTCATAGATGAATCCGCATTTCAGGCAGATCCACATCTCCCTGTCCTTAGATGTATAGAGTTCTTTATCTTCCATCCACTGGGCAAATCTGCCAAACCGCTCCCCATGCGTTTTTTCTATCCCTGCTATCATCGTAAAAGAGGCTGCGATCCGGTCAAATCCTTCCTTCTTTGCAGTCTCGGCAAATGCCTTGTATACCACATCATGTTCTTCGTACTCATTATGCTGTGCCATGCGAAGCAGCTGTGCCAGATTATCCGTGATATCCACAGGATATCCACCGTCTATATGGATGGTTTCTCCTGCCATTTCTTTCAGATGATCATAAAATACTTCCGCATGCTCTCTTTCCTGCTCTGCCGTATACCAAAACACCTGTGCAATGGCTTCCTGCTTCTGTTCCTGCGCCTTATATGCTGCAAATGTATATCGGTTTCTTGCCTGGCTCTCTCCTGCAAATGCCCTCATCAGATTGTCCTTTGTCTCGCTTTCCCTAAAATCTATTCCCATGTTTTCACTGCTCCTTTGTCTGCTTTTTGATAACAGTATGTGTGAAAACAGATCCGTTTATTCATAGAACACAATTCCTCTGATACAAAAAAACTGTTGGAGGTATCTTTTCCATACCTCTAACAGTTTTTTTGTTCAATTACATATGTATTACTGATATGCCTTGCTGACATATCTTTTGCACATCCTAATCCTGCGGTCCCTGATACTGAGAAGATCCAAATCCAAGGATCAAAAGGAAAATCGGCTGCAGGAATATCAAACCTACTGCAAATCCACCGCCGTGTCCATAAGCATGAGACATTTTCACACACTGCATGATATGGATGATCAGAACGATCAATGACAGAACAAACAAAATAAGATTAAGTATCGCACCCGGAGCAACTGACTGGTAAATATATGCCCGAAGACCTGCAACGACGATTTCTAACAAAAACATGATCCAGAAAAACATCGGTTTCCAGGATATCTTATAAAGCACATGATATCTGTAGATTGGTATCAATGATTTCCATCCTGCTTCTCCTGCTTTTGAGTATACCTTCCACTGTGCTATCGCAACTAAAAGATAATAAATCAAAAATGCAACCAATATTATGCCTATTGATGCCAATGCCAATGCCAAAACTGTGTTACTCATAACATTTTCCTCCCTCGTGATCAACCTTTAAAAGGTTTCTGTAAGTAATTCTCCTAAGCAACGTTCATACATCACTTTCATAAGAAAATCCCATAAAGAAATTTTATCACTTTAAACCTAAAAACACAATCAAATTATTTTCCTTGAGTTTCCGCAGTTTTATCCACATAGACCTGAATTAAACCATGTCTTTATAAACAACTTTCAAAAAATGCCCCAAATATAAGGAATCTGATTC
>SAAH01000147.1 GCA_009929525.1 Clostridia bacterium
GAATCAGATTCCTTATATTTGGGGCATTTTTTGAAAGTTGTTTATAAAGACATGGTTTAATTCAGGTCTATGTGGATAAAACTGCGGAAACTCAAGCACAATACACTTGACACTTCTACTTCACTATGATAGAGTGATACCATATGAAAAGATTATGTTAAAAATATGTGAATAAGAGGAGAGAGATCATGAAAAAGAAATTAATAAGTGTAATTTTAACAGCTGCCATGGCAATGACAATGTTTGCAGGTTGTGGTGCTGGTGAGACAGCAGATACGAATACAGAGGCAGAAGTATCGGATGATGCATCCGCAGAAGAGACAGCAGAAGATGCAGCGGCAGAAGATGCAGCGGAAGAAACTCCAGAAGCAGCGACTGACACAGCTACTACATATGGTACTAACACAGAAGGCAAATTCATTGTTGGTTTTGATCAGGAATTTCCACCGATGGGATTCGTAGATGAGAATGGTGAGTATACAGGTTTTGACCTTGCACTTGCAGAGGAAGTTGCCACACGCCTTGACCTTGAATTTGTTGCACAGCCTATCAGCTGGGATGCAAAGGATATGGAACTTTCGTCAGGAACGATCGATTGTATCTGGAACGGATTCACTATTAATGGAAGAGAAGATGATTATACATTTTCCCAGCCATATCTGAATAACCGTCAGGTATTCGTAGTAAGCAGCGATTCAGATATCAAGAGTCAGGCAGATCTTGCAGGCAAGATCGTGGAAGTTCAGGCAGACTCTTCAGCAGAAGCAGCTCTGAATGATAATACAGAACTTACAGGTACTTTTGGAAATATGCAGACCGTACCGGATTACAACACAGCTATGATGGATCTTGAGCAGGGCGCAGTTGATGCTATCGCTATGGATGAGATCGTAGCAGCATACCAGATCCAGAGCAAAGAAAGCCAGTTTACTATCCTGGATGAGGAAATCTCTCATGAAGAATATGGTATCGGTTTCTTAAAAGGAAATGAAAAACTGAAAGAAAGTGTGGAAACGATCCTTACAGAGATGAGAGAAGACGGAACTTTGGAGAAAATCTCTACCGAATGGTTTGGTTCTGACATCACAACATTTGGAAAATAAGATATAACGGTAAGGACATGTTTTTGTCCCAATAGAATATAAGCAGCAGATAATAGATATACGGCCTTCGGACAGGCGGCACAGGAGCCATCTGTCCGAAAGCCGTTTCTGTGCATTATAAAAAGGAGGTTAATGGTATGAAAGCACAAGGTGCTATGGCATTGGGCGAGATTTTCCAGCAGCTTTTGCCGGGAATGGGAAGATCCGTCAGTATATTTTTATGTACACTGGTATTGTCCATGCCGCTGGGGCTGGTGATCGCCTTCGGCAGGATGAGTAAGTGCAAGCCTGTCAACTGGATCTTCAAAGGATATATTTCTATTATGAGAGGTACTCCACTGATGCTTCAGCTGATGGTGGTATATTTTGGACCTTTCTTTATATTCGGTATCAAGATAACAGATTCGTATCGGCTGTATGCGGTACTGATCGCGTTTGCTTTGAATTATGCAGCGTATTTTGCAGAGATTTATCGTGGCGGTATTGAGTCCATGGCTCATGGTCAGTATGAAGCGGCCAGACTCCTGGGATACAACAGAGCACAAACTTTCGTGAAAATCATTTTGCCTCAGGTGATAAAGAGGATTCTTCCTTCTGTGACCAATGAGGTGATCACACTGGTAAAGGATACTTCACTTTCTTTTGCCATAGCTTATCTGGAGATGTTTACGATGGCGAAGGCACTGGCAGCTTCCCAGAGAAGTGTACTTCCTTTTATAGCAGCAGCCATTTTCTATTATGTATTCAACCTTCTGGTTGCTGTAGTGATGGAGGGCGTGGAGAAGAAATTATCTTATTATAGATAGGAGAAATGAAATGACTTTATTGGAAATGAATCATATTAAAAAACAATTTGACGGCGTTGGCGTGCTGGAAGATATTTCTCTGTCTGTAAACGAAGGGGAGGTCTTGTCCATCATTGGTCCTTCCGGTTCAGGAAAGTCTACACTGCTTCGCTGTGCAACGATGTTGGAACAGATAGATGGAGGCGATATTTCTTATCTGGGCCATAAGGCTGCCTGGACAGAAAATGGAAAAGCTGTCTATCCGAAAAAGAAGGAAATGAAGGAGATACAGTCGTATTTTGGACTGGTATTTCAGAATTTTAATCTGTTTCCTCATTATTCGGTTATGAAAAATATTACGGATGCACCGATACATGTTCAAAAAAGAAAACGTGCAGAGGTCTATGAAGAAGCCAGAAAGCTGTTGGCGAAGATGGGGCTGTCTGACAAAGAAGATGCGTATCCATTTCAGTTGTCAGGAGGACAGAGTCAGAGGGTGGCTATCGCGCGGGCTTTGGCACTGAATCCCAAGATCCTGTTTTTTGATGAGCCGACATCCGCTCTTGATCCGGAGCTTACAGGTGAGGTGCTGAAGGTTATCCGTTCTTTGGCTGACCTTGATATCACGATGGTGATCGTTACCCATGAGATGGAGTTTGCAAGAAGTATCTCTGACAGGGTGATCTTTATGGATAAGGGTGTGATCGCCCTTGAAGGAACGCCTGACTATGTATTTAGTGCAGAGCACACAAGAATGAGGGAATTTTTAGGAAAATTTCATCAGAACTAATCTTGCGTTTCTAATGCCATTATTATATAATCTTAGCGTATGGAAAGTTTACGTTGACAATTACATTTTAATGCAAGATGATGTAATTGAACTAATTAATTAACATAAAGAAGAAAGGTGTCAGACTCATGAAAAAAGTAGAACAGTTGTATGAAGGAAAAGCAAAGAAAGTATTTTCAACAGATGTAGAGGGCGTTGTTATCGTAGATTACAAAGATGATGCAACAGCTTTCAACGGTGAAAAAAAAGGTACTATCACAGGTAAAGGTGCGATCAACAACCGTATGACTAACTATGTATTCAAACAGCTTGAAAAAGCAGGCGTTCCTACTCATCTGGTAGAAGAGCTGTCCGACCGTGAGACTGCAGTTAAAAAAGTAGATATCGTTCCGCTTGAGGTTATCGTGCGTAACGTTGCAGCAGGAAGCTTCTCTAAGAGAATGGGAGTTGAAGAGGGAAAAGCACTCCTTTGCCCGATCCTTGAGTTCAGCTACAAGAATGATGACCTGGGCGATCCATTTATCAATGATGATTATGCTCTGGCTCTTGGACTTGCTACACAGGAAGAGATCGACACTATCAAAACATATACACGTAAGATCAATGAATTCTTAAAAGAGTATTTCCTGAAAGCAGGTATGAAACTGATCGACTTTAAGATCGAGTTTGGTAAGCTTGCAGATGGAACGATCATTCTTGCAGATGAGATTTCTCCAGATACCTGCAGACTGTGGGATGTAAATACGAACGAGAAGCTTGACAAAGACCGTTTCAGAAGAGATATGGGAAATGTTGAAGAAGCTTACAACGAGGTATTCAAACGTCTTGGTCTTGCATAAGAAGTTGTGACCAATTAAATCAGGAACGCTTAGGCGTTCCTGAAACATTTTCAGGAGGAGAACATATATATGAGTACAGATAGATATGTAAGCCCGCTTTCTGAGCGGTACGCAAGCAAGGAAATGCAGTACATCTTTTCACCGGATATGAAGTTCAGAACATGGAGACGTCTGTGGATCGCTTTGGCAGAGACAGAGAAAGAACTGGGTCTTTCCATCACACAGGAACAGATCGATGAACTGAAAGCAAACAAAGATGATATCAACTATGATGTGGCAAAAGAGCGTGAGCGTCAGGTACGCCATGATGTTATGTCTCATGTATACGCTTATGGTGTTCAGTGCCCGAAAGCAAAAGGAATCATCCATCTGGGTGCTACTTCCTGTTACGTAGGTGATAATACAGATATCATCGTTATGACAGAGGCACTGAAGCTGGTTAAGAAGAAACTGGTGAATGTAATTGCAGAGCTGGCAAAATTTGCAGATGAGCATAAGAACCTGCCGACATTGGCATTTACCCATTTCCAGCCGGCTCAGCCGACTACCGTTGGTAAGAGAGCAACACTTTGGATGCAGGAGTTTATGCTGGATCTGGAAGATTTGGATTTTGTTCTCAGTACGATGAAACTGCTGGGTTCTAAAGGAACAACAGGAACACAGGCAAGTTTCCTGGAGCTGTTTGACGGAGATCAGGAGACGATCGACAAGATCGATCCGATGATCGCCAATAAGATGGGATTCAAGGAGTGCTATCCTGTATCAGGACAGACATATTCCCGTAAAGTAGATACCAGAGTTGCCAATATATTGGCAGGCATCGCAGCAAGTGCACACAAGTTCTCAAATGATATCCGTCTGCTTCAGCACCTGAAAGAAGTAGAAGAGCCTTTCGAGAAGAGCCAGATTGGTTCCTCTGCTATGGCTTATAAGAGAAATCCTATGAGAAGTGAGAGGATTGCTTCCCTGTCACGTTTTGTGATGGTTGATGCTATGAATCCGGCGATCACATCCGCAACACAGTGGTTTGAGAGAACTCTGGATGATTCTGCTAACAAGCGTCTTTCTATTCCGGAAGGATTCCTTGCGATTGATGGTATCCTGGATCTGTGCCTGAACGTTGTTGACGGACTGGTGGTATATCCTAAGGTCATCGAGAAGAGACTGCGTTCTGAGCTGCCATTCATGGCTACAGAGAACATCATGATGGATGCAGTAAAAGCTGGCGGAGACCGTCAGGAACTTCATGAGAGAATCCGTGAATTGTCTATGGAAGCAGGAAAGACAGTTAAAGTAGAAGGTAAAGACAATAATCTGCTTGAGCTTATCGCAGCAGATCCTGCATTTAATCTGACATTAGAAGAACTGCAAAAGACTATGGATCCGTCTAAATATACTGGAAGAGCAGCTGTACAGGTGGATGCATTCCTTAGTAAGGTGGTTAATCCGATGTTGGAAGAGAATAAGGGATTGTTGGGGATGACTGCGGAGATTAATGTGTAAGAGTAAGTGAGAAAGTATTAATTTTTTGTGAGATATAGTGTGAGGAGATATGAAGAATCTTGGGATTTTTTGTATCTCCTTTTTTGTGCATTGAAGAGGGAACGTTGAGATAGTGGAGAGAGGACGCCATCCGGCATCGATCGCCTCGTGACTCCCTGGGGGCTGCTGAACAGGGTCTTTCGCTGTGAAATTCTAAGTGTGGGAAAGTCTGCCGCCATGGGGATCGGCCACATTCGGCACGTATGCTTGATGCATACGTACCTCAGGCGGCCTTGATGTGTGCTTTGGTGAGCACACATCACCCCATGGCGGCAGACTTTCCCACACTAAGAATTTTATCAGCTTAGACCCGATGTTCATCAGCCCCCAGGGAGTCACGAGGCGATCGATGCCGGATGGCTGGGAGTTGGAGAGGGGAAAGGCAGTGTAGCTGTTGGCGTATGTTATCATCCTTTGTAGTATGAATTGAGAATTGATTTCTTCTGTAGTGTGGCGACTTGTATTAGGAAAGGTAATGTTATATAGTTTGAATCAGGTATAAATTTTTTTGTCGTAAAACCTTATCCTGTGTTTGGGTATCTAATTAGTATAAGACGAAGCGAAAACGTACGTTAAAAAGTAGTCGGAGAGGAGTAATTGTGCAGAAGGATGAATTTGTAGAGGCTGTCAGGGCTTCGGAAGATAATCTGTATCGTGTGGGTATGGCAATCCTCAAGAATGAGGAGAATTGTGCTGATGCGGCGCAGGAGGCTTTGATGATCGCATATCAAAAGTTAGATACTTTGCGGGAAAAGAAATATTTTAAGACCTGGCTTACCAGAATCATGATTAATGAGTGTTACAAGATTCTTAAAAGAAATCAAAATATGGTTTCTTATGAGGAATATATTGAGAAAAATGAAAAAGGGGCCGAGGACCAAAATTATACGGAGTTGTATCAGGCAGTTGGTCAGCTGCCGGCGGATGTGCGGGTGGCGGTTGTGTTGTTTTATATAGAAGGATTTTCGGTCAAAGAGATAGCGGTGATTCTGGAAGTTAATGAAAATACAGTGAAGTCCAGGTTGTATCGTGGACGGACACAGCTTAAAAAAATTCTTGGGGATAAGGAGGAAGTGTTATGTTAGAACAGGGAAGTTGGAAGAAAGAGGCTCCGCATGCATCGAAAGAGTTTCATGCACGGTTGGAGGAAAAACTTATGGAGATAGATGGTATGGATGCGAAAAAGGTGGATATTACCGAATATAAAGGCAAGAGACAGACAAGTATGCCGAGTGGAAAGAAAAGTGCATTTAAGAAGGCTGTCATGGCGTGCGGCGGTCTTGTGGCAGCAGGAGCCATCTTTATGGGGGTGTGTTACAGCAACCCGGTATGGGCTTCAGAACTGCCTTTGATCGGTGGGATTTTCAGTGATATGGCGGACAAGCTTTCTTATGGGGAGGATTATGAAAAATATGTAGAGCCCGTGGTGCCGGGCAAAACAGAAACAGCCAGCACAGAAGCTTCATCTGAGACGGGGGAAACTGCCCAGACAGATCAGCCAGAAGCGGGATCAGCAGAAGAAAGTACCGGGGCAGATGGGGAGATGAACGGGTATACTCAGACAGTGAATGGAACGTCTGTAACCTTATCTGAGAGCTACTGCAGCGGCAGCGCATTGTATTTGTCCATGACGATCAAGTCAGAAACGCCATTTGCAGATACATCCAGAGATATGAGAAATCTGCCGATCCTTTCGGTGCGAACAGAGGAAACTTATAGTTTCATGGAGGGAATGCAGCCCGGCCTTATCTATCTGGAAGGAGATTTTGTGGATCCTAATACCTACGAAGGTGTAATGAGAATAGACCTTCTGGAAAAGACAGGCAATATCGCTGATGGGATCGAAGGGGAAGAAAGTATAGATATTCCGGATTCATTTGAACTGAAGTTGTCCATACCCCAGATCATCGGAGATCTGGCAGATCAGGATGTCTTCGACACCGGGTACAGCGAAGAAGAGCTGGAAAACATGTCTGATGAGGAATGGAAAAAGGTGATGGATGAGGCAGCTGCGAAAGACCCTACCTGGGACGAATATCCCAATGCCCATATAAACTGGTGGATCGATGGACCGTTTGATTTTGATCTGAATGTGAATATAGACGAGACACAAACACAGACAGTAGAAGTAAATCAATTTGATGCGGACGGCACAGGGATCAAAGAAGTAAAAAAGACTCCATTCGAATTGACAGTTGTGGAAAATTATGGAACAGAAGATGGAATGGCAACATACTTCCCAGTCATACTGGATGCCAACGGAACTTATATGGAAAGTGAGAGCGGCGGCGTGGTAAATACTGTTCCGATCCGTGGATATGACATCTCCACCGTATATATTTACATGTGTGATTACGATGAATACATGGATGAACTTAAGGGTGTGAGATTCAGTGATCCGGAAGGATTCCAGGCTTTGATGGAAGAGAAGGCACTGATAAAAGCAGAAGTACATTTCTAAAAAATAGATGAGGGGACGACGGATCTGTCGGAGATATTTTGACAGATCCGTCGTCCCATTGTTCTTTAGAAAATAAAAGAGAGAAGCTGAGCCGCTCGCAGCAAGCACGCCGAGGCATACTTGAATGCTGATGCAGCTTAGTCATTTGTTTCGGAATCATATTCCAAAATCGTTCCATTTTCTGCATGGACAGCATATTCATATTCTGTCCCGTTTGCGTAGAACTCAATTTCATATTCTGCCCGACCATCATCATTTTCAAGCTTTGCTTTTTGGAAAATCACATCGGCAAGATTAAGACCTGCATGAGATACGGCAAGATTCTTTGCTTTGTCGATACCGATATATGTGCTTTGTACAGGTGCCTGGGCATCGGTAGTGCGGGTGATTTCGCTGGCTTCGCTGCTTTTGCTGATGATAGAACCGGTTGAGGCATCAATCTCATATTCATAATCTGTGGAGGCAGTATAAAAATCGATATCGTAAACCTGAACGCCGTTATCGTAGTCGAGCTGTCCATTTGTATAAGTCACATCATCGGCTGAGATTCCGGCATCGGTTAGTGCTGTTTGTTTGGCGGTATCAAGACTGATCAATTCAGTTTCGAAGTCTTCCAGTGAGTAACTTTGGATGGTGGACTTTTCGGTGGAACTGTTACTTTCAAACAGATTTTCTGAGAGAGAGATTCTTGCTCCGGTAATTGCTGTTACGGCCATGGCACATGCTGAGAAAAATATAACTTTATTCGTAACTGTTCAGTACCCCATTAGTCAAAAGTGATTTCTGGGGTACCTGCTATTGCATTTTGAATTGCTTTGTAAGCATTAATTCCATGCTT
>SAAH01000148.1 GCA_009929525.1 Clostridia bacterium
GAATCAGATTCCTTATATTTGGGGCATTTTTTGAAAGTTGTTTATAAAGACATGGTTTAATTCAGGTCTATGTGGATAAAACTGCGGAAACTCAAGCGTAGAAAACCTTGATTTTTTAATATATTGTTGCTATACTAAAGTGGATATTTTGTCGTGAGTATTTAAAGGAGGATTTTCGTTGGACTCAATAGACTATTATAACCGATATGCGGTACCTTATTACGAAGAAACAGTAGATGTCGATATGGGAGAGGTTATGCAGCCTTTTGTGGATCTTCTGCCAGAGAATGCAGAAGTACTTGATCTTGGCTGCGGTTCAGGCCGTGATACCATCGTACTGGAGGAGAAGGGATTTTATGTGACTCCGATGGATGGTTCAGAGGAGATGTGCAAGCTTGCAGAAATCAATACGGATCAGGAAGTTCTTCAGATGACATATGAAGAGATGGATTTTGATGACGTATTTGATGGAATATGGGCGTGTGCATCGCTGGTACATCTGACAGAAGATGAGATGAGGGAGACTCTTGGAAAGCTGGTTCAGGCTTTGAAAAAGGGTGGAGTCCTGTATTTCTCGGTACACAAGGGAGAGCGTGACGGTATTTATAATGGACGTTATTTCCGGGACTATTCGAAGAGAGAATTGAGCGGATTAATAGAGGAATTTTCTGAACTGGAATTAATTAATATATGGTCAACACAGGATGTCCGGTCATCAAAGTCGGACAAGGTGTGGTTGAACGTGCTGGTTAAGAAAGTGAACGATGAAAAATAGCATTTGCTCAGGCAAATGCTATTTTCTTCTCAAGAATAAAAGAAGGGGGAGCAGCATGAGTTTTAGTCATTTACATGTGCATACAGAGTACAGCCTTTTAGATGGTTCAAATAAAATCAAAGAATATGTAGCCAGAGTCAAAGAACTGGGGATGAACAGCGCGGCGATCACTGATCACGGTGTTATGTTTGGATGCATTGATTTTTATAGGGCGGCCAAGGCAGAAGGGATCAACCCGATCCTTGGCTGTGAAGTATATGTGGCTCCCGGATCACGTTTTGACAAGGAGGCACAGAATGGAGAAGACAGATATTATCATCTGGTTCTTCTTGCAGAGAATAATCAAGGATATAGTAATCTGATGAAAATTGTTTCCGCGGGCTTTATCGATGGCTATTACTATAAGCCCCGTGTGGATATGGAGATTTTGGAAAAGTATCATGAGGGGGTGATCGCTCTGAGTGCCTGCCTGGCAGGAGAGGTCAACCGGTATCTTGCAAGAGGATTGTATGAAGAAGGAAAACGAGCAGCCCTGCGCCATGAGGAGATTTTTGGAAAAGGCAATTATTTTCTGGAACTTCAGGATCATGGGATATCGGAACAGCAGCTGGTGAATCAGCAGCTTCTTCGGATGAGCAAAGAGACAGGGATAGAGCTTGTATGTACGAATGATGTTCATTACACTTATGCAGATGATGTGGCTTCCCATGATATACTGCTTTGTATACAGACTGGAAAAAAAGTGCAGGACGAGGACCGGATGCGCTATGAGGGCGGTCAGTATTTTGTAAAATCAGAGGAGGAGATGGCGAAACTCTTCCCATATGCCCTCGAGGCCCTTGAAAATACACAGAAGATCGCCGACCGCTGTCATGTGGAGATAGAATTTGGAGTGACAAAACTTCCAAAGTTTGATGTGCCGGAGGGATATACTTCCTGGGAATACCTGAATAAGCTTTGCTATGAAGGGTTGGAGCGTCTCTATCAGCCGGCGACGGAAGAACTGAAAGAAAGACTGAAGTATGAATTGGATACGATCCAGACGATGGGATATGTGGACTATTTCCTGATCGTGTGGGATTTTATAAAGTATGCGAGAGACCATGATATCATGGTTGGACCGGGGCGTGGTTCGGCAGCCGGAAGTATCGTATCTTATACCCTGGGTATCACACAATTGGACCCGATACGCTACCAGCTTCTGTTTGAGCGTTTCCTGAATCCGGAGAGGGTATCCATGCCCGATATCGATATCGACTTCTGCTTCGAGAGAAGGCAGGAGGTTATCGATTATGTTGTACGCAAATATGGCAAAGACCGGGTGGTACAGATCGTTACGTTTGGTACGCTGGCAGCCCGGGGTGTCATCAGAGATGTGGGCCGTGTGCTTGATATGCCGTATGCACAGGTTGATACGATAGCAAAAATGATACCGAATGAACTGAATATTACGATAGATAAAGCACTTAAGATGAATCCGGACCTTCGCAGACAGTACGAAGGCGATGAGCAGATCAAGTATCTGATCGATATGTCAAAAAGGCTGGAGGGTCTGCCCCGCCATACTTCGATGCATGCCGCAGGTGTCGTGATCAGTCAAAAGTCTGTCGATGAATATGTGCCGCTTTCAAGAGCACAGGATGGTTCTGTGACTACGCAGTTTACGATGACGACGTTGGAAGAATTGGGACTTTTGAAGATGGACTTTCTGGGACTCCGCACCCTCACTGTTATACAAAATGCAGTGAAACTTGCTGAAAAAAGTGCCGGTGCAGTCCTTGATATGGCAAAGATCGATTACAATGATCCGGCTGTGCTGAAGATGATAGGAAGCGGAAAGTGCGAAGGCGTATTCCAGCTTGAGAGTGCGGGGATGAAGGGGTTTATGAAGGAACTGAAGCCTCAGAGCCTGGAGGATATCATAGCCGGAATCTCTTTATACCGTCCGGGCCCGATGGATTTTATCCCTCAATATATTAGAGGAAAGAATCATCCGGATGATATCACGTATGATTGTCCGCAGTTGGAGCACATCCTGGAACCGACTTATGGCTGTATCGTGTATCAGGAACAGGTTATGCAGATCGTGCGTGACCTGGCGGGATATACGCTGGGCCGAAGCGACCTTGTACGCCGTGCCATGTCGAAGAAAAAAGCGGCAGTCATGGCAAAGGAGAGACAGAACTTTGTTTACGGCAATCCGGAAGAGGGCGTACCGGGCTGTATTTCCAATGGAATCGATGAAAAAGTTGCAAATAAAATATATGACGATATGACAGATTTTGCCAAATATGCATTTAATAAGTCTCATGCGGCTGCTTATGCAGTAGTTTCTTATCAGACTGCATGGCTTAAGTATTATTATCCGGTCCAGTTTATGGCAGCACTTATGACCTCCTGTATCGATAATCCGTCAAAAGTGTCAGAGTATATCCTGAACTGCCGTCAGATGGGGATCAAGATACTTCCACCGGATATCAACCGGAGTGAAGGAAAGTTTTCCGTTGAGGCGGAGGGAATCCGTTATGGTCTGGCTGCTGTGAAAGGTATCGGTAAGCCGGTGATGGAGGCTATCGTAGAGGAGAGGGAAAGATCAGGTGGATTTGTCTCTCTTAAGGATTTTTGCCAAAGGCTGAGTGGAAAAGAAGTGAATAAAAGAACCATTGAAAACTTTATAAAAGCGGGAGCTTTCGATGGACTTGGCGGTACGAGAAAGCAGTTTATGATGATCTATGTGCAGATATTGGATGTAGTGAACCAGGAAAAGAAATCTTCCATGAGCGGACAGATGAGCCTCTTTGACATTATGGGAGAGGAAGAACGAAAAAGTTTTGAAGTCAAACTGCCTGATGTGGGCGAATATACAAAAGAGACAAAACTTGCCTTTGAAAAAGAAGTGCTGGGAGTGTATATCAGCGGTCATCCTCTGGAAGAATATGAAGAGAGCTGGAGAAGAAATATATCAGCGGTAACAGCAGATTTTTATCCGGACGATGAGCTTGGACAGCCCAAAGTATCGGATGGGTCCAAACAGATCCTCGGTGGGATGATCACAGAAAAAACGATCAAATACACAAAGAATAATAAAGTCATGGCTTTTCTTACCCTGGAAGATCTGGTGGGTACGGTGGAAGTAGTAGTATTTCCAAGAGATTATGAAAATAATGCACATCTGATAGAGATAGATTCGAAAGTATTTATCCAGGGAAGAGTATCCGCTGAGGATGATAAGCCGAGCAAACTGATCTGTGAAAAAATTTCATCATTTGACAATATCCCGAAAGAACTGTGGGTACAGTTCGACGGACGTGAAGAGTACGAAAAACAGGTTCCCCGACTGTATGAACTTCTTCGGGAATCAGACGGAAATGATCAGGTTGTTGTATATCTTCGCAGGGAAAGACAGATGAAACGGCTGCCGGCATCACGAAGTGTTCAGATAGGTGAGGCATTATTGGATGTTTTGACGAAGGAATACGGTCAAGATAATGTGAAAGTTGTGGAAAAGAGTATTGAAAAACGACGCAATATGCATTAAAATAAGTACGATAGTGTTGAAAAAAAGAATTTCATATAAATAAAGTCTAATGAGAATAGTGGAGGTAAGGTTATGGCTAAGGAAATCAAGACCATCGGTGTTTTGACAAGTGGAGGAGATGCTCCAGGTATGAACGCTGCGATTCGCTCAGTAGTACGTCGCGGATTGATCAAAGGTGTACAGATGAAAGGAATCCAGAAAGGCTATGATGGACTTCTGAATGAGGAGATCATCGATATGACAGCAAGAGATGTCTCCGATACTATTGGACGCGGAGGTACGATTCTGTATACAGCTCGTTGTGCAGAGATGAGAACAGTTGAAGGACAGCAGCATGCAGCAGATGTCTGCAGAAAGCACGGGATCGATGGACTGGTTGTTATCGGTGGCGACGGTTCTTTTGCAGGAGCTCAGAAGCTGGCAAACCTGGGGATCAATACTGTAGGTATCCCGGGAACTATCGACCTTGATATTGCGTGTACAGAGTATACGATCGGTTTTGATACAGCAGTTAATACAGCTATGGAAGCTATCGATAAAGTACGTGATACATCAACTTCTCATGAGCGCTGTAGTATTATAGAAGTTATGGGAAGAAATGCAGGCTATATCGCTCTGTGGTGTGGTATTGCCAATGGCGCAGAAGATATCCTTCTTCCGGAAAAGTATGATTATGATGAGCAGAAGATCATCAACAATATCATCGAGAACAGAAAACGTGGTAAAAAACATCATATTATCATCAATGCAGAAGGAATCGGACATTCCAGCAGCATGGCTAAGAGAATCGAAGCTGCTACAGGTATTGAGACTCGTGCTACGATCCTTGGTCATATGCAGCGTGGCGGAAGCCCGACATGTAAAGACAGAGTATATGCATCTATCATGGGTGCTTACGCAGTAGATCTTCTCCTTGAAGGAAAGACAAAACGTGTCGTTGGTTACAAAAACGGAGAATATGTGGACTTTGATATCAATGAAGCTTTGGCTATGCATAAAGATATTCCAGAATATCAGTATGAAGTAGCAAGATCTCTTTCAGCAAACTACAAAAAGTAAAAGTGAAAGATTTGATAAAAACGCCCTAATGGCGGAATACTGAAAATTCAACAGCGGTGTGCCGACAACAGGTGCACCGCTGATTTCATCTTGAAAGAAGATAGCGAGCAACGGGATTTGTAGTATAGATGATGGAAGATCATGATCAGAAAAGGGAATGTGGATATACTATGATTACAAGCACAAGTAACGCACAGGTAAAACAGGTGATGCTCTTGTCACGCAAATCAAGGGAACGAAAGAAGCAGGATGTCTTTTTGGTGGAAGGAACGAAGATGTTTGGCGAGGCACCGAAGAGCAGCCTTGTCAGGACGTATGTATCAGAAAGTTTCACTGAAAAAGCGGAATATCCTCAGATTATCGGGGATACAGAGCATGAAGTGGTGAAGGATTCGGTATTTGCTCAGATGAGTGATACACCGACACCACAGGGGATATTGGCGGTCGTTCGTCAATTTCACTATGAGCTGGATAAGATGATCCAGTCGGAGAAGAAGCCATTATTTTTAGTTTTGGAAGACCTGCAGGATCCTGGAAATGTGGGGACTATTTTCCGCACTGCTGAGGGTGCTGGAGTTACCGGTATCATCATGACGAAAAATTGTGTTGATATTTATCATCCGAAGACGATCCGTTCCACGATGGGTTCTATCTACCGGCTCCCGTTCTTGTGTGTAGATACATTGGATGAGGTGCTTGACTGGTTTGCAGACCATGGGATTTCAACTTATGCAGCTCATCTTGGAGGAAAGCATTTTTATGACGAGGAAGATTATACAGGCGGAAGTGCCTTTTTTATCGGAAATGAAGGGAATGGACTGACAGATGAGCTGACCCAAAAAGCGGATCATTTGATAAAGATACCAATGGAAGGCAGGCTGGAATCACTGAATGCGGGGGTGGCCTCTGCTATACTTATGTATGAGGCATTCAGACAACGGCGCAGAAGCATGTAGTCAGAATAGCTGACAAGGCGCTCTCAACAAGTGCGCAAAGACGTACTTGAAATAGAAGGGAAGGAGTATAAGTTATGGACAGGGATGAAGCAAGTAAGAGAAGAGAAGCGAGACAAAGGAAAAGAAAAAGGGCACTGATCATAAAATTAATCGTTCTGATATTGCTGTTGGCGATACTCGGTGTGTGCGTATTTTTCCTGATTCGTTCAACAAGAAAGGACCAGGAATCAGAGGCTCCGAAAAACCAGGAGGAGACTGTGGAACCAACGCCGGAGGAAAGTGGGACCGAACCGGATGCTGCAGTTGAGGATACTACGGTGGAACCGACACAGGCGACAGGAGACAAAGCAACCTTGATGCAGGAAGCGGAGTATCTTGCTGCAACCTATGATTATGATGGCGCGATCGAAAAGCTAAACAGCATCGAGGGTGCGGCACAGGATCAGGAGATCACTGCGAAGATTGCAGAATATCAGACGACGAAGGACAGCTGTGTATCGGTGAATATGGAAGAGGTAACGCATATCTTCTATCATTCCCTGGTAGTCGATCCGGATCGCGGATTTGCAGGGGATGACAGCCTTACAGCGGGATTCAAACAGTGGATGACCACAGTTGATGAATTTGATAAGATCACGCAGGCGATGTATGATAATGGATATGTACTGGTCCGCCTGAGAGATTTGGTAGTCCAAACTACCGATGAAAATGGAACCGTGCATTTTGCACCGAATACAGAACTGAAACTTCCGGCAGGCAAAAAGGCATTTGTAATGTCTCTGGATGACCTTAGCTATTATCATAGTTATGATGGAAGAGGAATAGCTTCCAAAGTAGTGTTGGATGAGAGTGGAAAGCCAACCTGCGAGTATATTCAGGCAGATGGAACTATGGTGACTGGTGCCTATGACTGTGTGCCGCTGTTGGATCAGTTTATAGCTGAACATCCGGATGCTTCCTACCATGGAGCAAAAGGAATGATCGCACTTACCGGTTATGACGGAATCCTTGGATATCGCACGGATATCGCATATAAAACCCATGAGAATCTTACATCGGATCAGCAGGCGTGGTTAGACGCTCATCCGGATTTTAACTGGGATACAGAATGTGCCCAGGCAAAAACAGTTGCGGATGCTATCAAGGCGGACGGATGGGAATTTGCCAGCCATACATGGGGACACATGCATATAGGGGATGCCGATATGGCACGTGTTCAGTCGGACACGGAAAAATGGCAGAACTACGTGGCACCACTGGTAGGCGGATCTGATACGATCATCTTTGCTCATGGACAGGATCTTGCGGACTGGCATGATTATGCAGCGGATAATGAAAAGTTCAATTATCTTAAAAGCCAGGGATTCAATTTCTATTGTAACGTGGATTCGACCCAGTATTTCCTGCAGATCAGAGATAATTATGTAAGACAGGGAAGAAGAAATCTTGATGGATATCGACTTTGGAATGATGTACATGGAGAGAATAACAAGACCAGCGATCTGTTTGATGCAAGCCAGATACTGGATCCGAGAAGAACAGATGTGCCTGCATTATAGAACTCATGAAATAGCAGGATGCAGAAAATAAAAAGAAGATAACGAAGATGTCAGTCTGAGCCGATCAGACTGGCATTTTTTCGTATACGGCATTCAAGTATGCCTCGGCGTACTTGCTGCGTTGCTAAGTGCAGGTGGCACTTGTTAAGTAACGACCGAAGTGAAACGTAGACGCCTCGTCAGCTATGCTGACATAATACATCTGAGCTGCTCTGTGATCCGTCGGATGCTTTATCTGCTTTCAAGATAAAAACATGTCGAAAAGTTCCTTGAGTTTCCGCAAAATGTAATTTCAAAAGAGATAACTTCTTCTAAAGTACCAATCTGTCCTATTTTTGAAAAAAATGAAAAGACAGTATTGTGA
>SAAH01000277.1 GCA_009929525.1 Clostridia bacterium
TTCTTTTTTGCTCATCTATGTCAGAAAGTATGCCAACCACTTTTATGGGATTGCCAGTTTCATCCGCAATTAATGACATTGAGACCTTATACCATAAAGTATCACCGAATTTATTTACCGCCCTTACCTCAAAAGAGCTTTCCTTGAGTCCTTCGGTAGCCCGTTCAAAAGAAGAAATGATATCTTGTGCGTCTTCCTGTGAAAAGGCTTCGTATCCCTCCAGGCAGTAAGGGAAATTATCATAACTGGAAAGAGGATCGAAGGAATCCAAAAAATTATCGGAATGAGAGATCCTGCCGGTTTTAATATCCCATTCAAAGAATATTACGCTGGTAAGCTTTTTGACAATATCAAACTGCTCCTTGTTAATATACAGCTCCTGATCGGCCATTTTTATGTCTGTGATATCAGAAAGGATCGCAACTATCTCTTTGGTCTCCTCTTCACCGGTAACGTAATCCACGCTGAGACAAATCCATCGCGTGCTGCCGTCATCCATTTCCAGTCTTAATTCGGACTCAAAAGCCTCTTCGTTCATTATTTTTTTTGCGTAATCATTTCGTTTTTCTTCAGAGAGAGGGGTCGACAAAATGTTCAAAATATTATTATTGAATTCTTTTTCAAATATTTCCTTTGTTTTGCCTATCAGCTCGTAAAACCTCTCGTTTGTGGACCTGATTTTCCATTCAGATCCCTCTCGGACATATCGCACAATGCCGCCCGGCATACTGTCGTGCAGAAGAGAAAGCTCCCTGTTCGTACTTTCTATGATCTCTGAATTTTTCTTTATGGCAATGAAGAAATAGTACATGATCGATGCAAAAGTAATTATGGATACCAGCACGAAAGCCAAACCCTTGAAGAATTGTCCTGAAGCTGCAGAAAAAACCACATCTTCAGGAACAGAGGTAATAAGGTACATGTCTGCAATTTCCACAGGCAGATAACTCACAGCCCTGTTGCCGTTTTTGATCGGGTATATCAATTCTCCTGAGGAACCATTTTCAATAGCATCGGCAATGGCAGTGTAATATATTTTTCCGTCAGCCCCTCCGGGTACAGATGAAAAAAGCTCACTGAGGGTATTTGCTTTTTTATTTGCGATCGGGTGGTCTGACCTGGCGATGATAGTTCCGTCTTTTGACAAAAGATAACAATATCCCGTACCCTCAAAAATAGTAAAAGTGACCAGTTCATTCAGTTTGTCCCTGTAAAATCGTGCAGAAAGTACCCCTATGACCTCATCATTGTGCCTTACAGGGGAGTTGATAGTGAGGTAATAGCCTGTTTCAGAATTAAACACTTTAATGTCGGGATAAAAAACGTTTCTTGACATCAGCTCTCTGAAATATCTTCTCTCTTCATCACCAATGCCGGTGCCAAAGAACATATTCCCATCCCTGTTAATGAGGTAGAGAGCGCCAAAATCGGTAAACCAGTTCTGCTCTCTGACGAACCTTATAGCCTCGGCTGAGTTGAGGTCCGGTGTCAGTCTGCCCAGATTTACAGAAATGCTCGACACAAAGTTTTTGTTTATCTGAAGATTTTGCCTAAGC
>SAAH01000149.1 GCA_009929525.1 Clostridia bacterium
GTTTTATTCAGTTTTCAATGTGCTAAATCTATGATAAATTCAGTATGAATTCCATCTAGCCGCTATACGGTTAATCCGCTAGTTTTCGGACAGTCTCCCCTGAGAGAGGAAAATGCACCCCCTTTATAATATGAAAGAAAGCAGCCAACTCTGTTAAAAGTTGACTGCTCTGCTCTTTATATAGTATTTAGTTTTTTCTTTAGTTGATGCATCTTTTCCTCAATTGCCTGAATCGTTTTTCCAAACTCTTCATCAGACTTTCCAGATGGGTCATCCAGCCCCCAGTTCTCTGCATACTGGCTCGGAACATTTGGACAGCTCACATTACAGCCCATAAAAATAACTACGTCTGGTGATGGGATATCCTCAATCAGTTTATTGTGCTGCGTTTCTTCCATATCAATTCCATAAATTTTTTTTATCATTCTGACAGCATCCGGATTGATATGATCCTTCAATTCTGTTCCCGCAGAATAACTTTCAAAAACATCGGATGCCAGTTTTTTTCCAAGTGCTTCTGCTATCTGACTTCTACATGAATTATGAACACAAACAAAGGCTACCTTTGGCTTTCCTTCACATTTGATTTCTGGTTTATAGGAATCGAAGTCATAATCAATGTCCAAGGTACCATCATCTCCAAAGTAATGAATCGCACCTACCGGACACTTCTTCTCACAGCCATGACAGCCGTGTACACATCCTGTTCCATATACGACCTTGGGTTTTCCGGTTTCTTCATTTAGCTTATATACCCCATGCCTGCACATATCATTACAAGCCATGCAGCCTACGCACTTATTATAATCAATCTCAGGATACCATGCTTTGCTCATATGCCTCTATGCTCCTATCATTAGAATCCAAGTTTACGAAGTAACTTTTCTACATCTGCGGGCTTCAAAACCTTACCCATTGAAACAACTTTTTCATTCACAACCAGTGCTGGTGTACTCATCACCCCGTAGCTTACGACCTTCTCCATATCAGTCACATATTCTACTTCCACCGAAATACCCATGCTGTTTACTGCTTTCTGTGCATTTTCATACAGTTCATGACATGATTTACAGCCAGAACCGAGTACTCTCATACAGCAGATTCCGTTTTCAGCCTCTTCGCAGCAAGTGCTGGTTCCTTCTGCATTACCGCAACCACATCCTTTTGACATACTCTCTGCTTCTATCTCTGGTGCATTTCCGTTACAAGCACATGCTGGTGCTTCCTTCTCTTTCTTCTTTCCAAATAAGCCCATGATCTTTTCCTCCTATAATTTGTTTGAATTTGTTATATAAATAAAAATTGGAAGATATTAAAACCATATCCCACAATAATTATTCCAATGGTGCAGATTGCAATAAATGTTCCTAACAGTTTTGGTTTTACCGCTTTGCGGAGCATAATCAAAGATGGAAGGGAAAGAGTTGTTACTGCCATCATAAAGGAAAGAACCGTACCAAGCTGTGCCCCCTTTGCAAGCAATGCCTCAGCAACAGGAATTGTTCCAAATATATCTGCATACATTGGGATACCTAAAGCTGTAGCGAGAATAACACCAAACGGATTATTAGAACCAAGCACCATTTCAATCCATTCCTCCGGAATCCAGTTATGGATGACTGCTCCAATGCCTACACCAACTAAAATATAAGGAAATACTTTTTTGAAGGTAGATACCACTTGGTCTTTTGCATAGACTAATCTGTCATGGACAGTAAGTTCATCTGCTTCCAAATCAACACTTGATGCATTTCTGATAAATTCTTCTACTTGATTTTCCATGTGAAGTTTTTCAATAATTGATCCACCAATGACAGCTACAAATAGTCCGACTATCACATAGATCACTGCTATCTTCCAACCAAAAATACTCATTAACAAAACCAATGATCCTAAATCAACCATTGGAGAAGAAATCAAGAATGAAAATGTAACGCCAAGTGGCAATCCTGCACTGGTAAATCCAATAAATAATGGGATGGATGAACAGGAACAGAATGGTGTAACTGTTCCAAGCAACGCCCCTATAATATTCGCCCAAATGCCATGAAACCTTCCCATGATTTTCTTGCTTCTCTCCGGCGGGAAGAAACTTTGGATGTAGGATATCAGATAAATCAGGAAGCATAATAATATCGTTATTTTGACCACATCATAAAGAAAGAACTGAACACTGCCTCCTAATCGCCCCGATATATCTAATCCCACGGAGTTTAAAAGATTTCCTATCAATTCATTCAGCCATTTCATTCCCAGAACCTGATTCTGAATAAATTCTCCTACTGTTTTTAATACTTCCATAATATCCTCCATAATTCATTTACATATTTATATGCGTCTATATTTATTGTTATGATATAGGCAATCCGAAGATTGCCCTATATTTTATTCCATTCTGCAGGAATCGCATTTTTTGTAGTTTTTATAGTCTGCTTCTCCAATGGAATATCTCTGTACCATTTCACGAAGTGTATTGCTGCCTTCTAAAGAAAGTGAATAGTGCATCCATTTTCCATCCTTGCAGCTATCAACAATACCTGTATCGCAAAGTATCTTCATATGATGCGATAGGGTTGGCTGCGTGATACGAAGTTCTTCCAATAAAACACATCCACATTTTTCTCCGCCTTGCAGGAGTTCCAAAATAGCCAGTCTATTTTCATCTGCCAGTGCTTTTATCAATCTTACATCGTCATTATAACTCATTCTTTAGCACACTTCCTTTCTTAACTGTAGAAATTATATCACACACATTGATTGTTGTCAATGTGTGGATGTGCTATTTTGATTTTCTATTGTCATTTTCATTATTTCTCTATCTTCCATAGTGGAAACAGCATTAAAGCGGCCAACTATTTCCGTTGACCGCTTTTTGATTCCTGTTCTTTCTATAATTACACAGTGATTTCAATTCCTCCTCGGAACACTACCGTCACTGTTTTCTCATTCTCTGCTCTGATATGGTCTATCAGTCCGCCCCAAAGTTCCTCCCGGAATTCCGTCTGCTCCCCATCAAGTCCCCGCAGGCTCTTAATGAAGTACATCAGAATTTCCCTTGTATCGTTCTTCTCCTGGATGGCTGATTCCATTTCCTATTTCTTATACAGTTCTGGAATGATTCCGCCAGGAAGAATGCCTGCCGGATAGCTACACTGGAACGTGCCGATTTGACTATTTGGATTATCGCAGTCCGGGAAATGAATGGTAAGAAAATAGCAGCCAACCCTATTAAGTTGACTGCTATGCAAATCTGGAATAACCATAGTAATATTATCTATTCGTTGTATTTTGGCAAGTAAGTAGCTCAACACCATCTTTTTCAAATTTCATAGAAACTTCATAGGTTTGAAGTCCCTTTTTTATTGCGGTGTCCATTGCACTATGTACTTCTTCATAATGCGTACTTTTTTGATGTGCCTTGGGTTTACTTACTTCATATTGATATACTGTCAACAAGATGGCTCTCTCATGTTCTTTTAAAGAACCCGCCAATTCATTAATATGCTTTTTAAAACGCTCTGTAGCGGAAAATGGTATCACCTTTTTTGTTTTGATATCGCTACCGTATTCTACTTGTAAGGTGGTTAGTGGAGTTTTTACTTCCAAATAAGTATCTCCAATGAGAAAATCCAATTTTGAGATGCCCAAATTGACTTCTCGTTTAATCTCTGTATAATCGGATACTATCTCATCCAACTGGTGCGTTTCAAAAAAAAATTCTACTAAACGATTTGATAGTATCTGATTGATGCCAATCCAATTTTTATTTGGTTCATCCAAATTATCCGCCGATATAGCTTCCACCGTATACGGAGTTTTTCTCTTTAGGTCTTTTGATTTTGATAAAAGGCAGGCTACATTTTTCAGCTCAAGGTCACCGATTCTTCCGGTTGTAGGGCAATGGCATGCTATCTCTTCACCACTGACATCCACAATCATGGTGAACTGGCTTTTTCTCGTAACAATTCTTGCTTCAATCAACGTTTCAGCAAAATAATATTTCAAATCAGACCTCCATACAGAACCCATGTCCTACTGCTACAATTTTAGGCTTGCATAATGCCAAGGATTCTTTTAGTTTTTTCTGATTTTGTAGTCCTGGCATTCTATCCTCATCTATGGCAGATACTTCCGTCTCCCAGTTAGACTGGATCAGTTGTCCAACGCCATTCCCATATTGAAGAAATAAATCCGCACTGTACATTATCCCACTTTTTTTATCCATGCATAGTACACCGTTCTGCAAATGTACGTCAGCTGGATAGTTAATAAAGCACAGGTCAAGTTCTCCGTCCTCTATGGTGATTTCTTCCCTTACTGGCGTAATATGGCAGGTAAATCCATACCCCGGTAACTCTCTTGCCGCAAGATCACTGCAAAGCACAATCATTTCTGGATATTCTTTCTGAAATACAGCAATTCCGCCTGCCTCATCCGATTCCACATGGGAAACGAAAATGTATTTCAATTCTCTTTCTCCTAATATTTCCTTGATTTCCGGCAATACTGCCTGTGCCTGCTGCACCGTTCCAGTTGCAAAAAGAATGGCTGGATCTGTATCCATCAGATACTGATGAATTGTAAAATCCATGGGTGGAATATAAATTGAAAACTGATAAAGATGTTCTGCTATTTTTTTCATTGTAATACCTCTCTTGACTTTTTCCTGTTTTTTTCATAATATGAATGCAACATTTGTTTCTTTTTAATTATATTATTATTGGATCAAATATCAAGATGTCAAAGGTTCATTGCAACAAAAGGAGGTTATTTGTCGCATTATGAGAAGGAAAAACACCACCACAGAAATGATGAAAAGCTATATTGTAGAATCTCTCCTGATTCTTATGGAAGAAAAACCTTTTGCGGATATTACAATCAGTGATATTGTAAATAGGGCTGGAGTGAATCGTTCCACCTACTATAGACACTTCTATGCAAAAGAAGATATTGTCACTTATTTTTTTGACAATCTGATGCATGAATATATGAATATCTTCAAGCAAAACAGCAACCCTACTTTTTATCAATATCTGCTGACTATATTTTCAACCTTTTTCAATTATAAAGAAGACCTGCTTATCATTCACAAAGCAGACCTGTCACATCTCTATATCGTTGTATTAAATAAGTGGTTTCAGTTTCATCCATCCAGCGCAACCATCTCAAATGCAAAGCAATTTGAGATAGCATATCATATTGGTGGTATTTATAATAATACACTCCTTTGGTTGGAACATGAAATGCAGGAAACTCCTGAGGAAATGGCAAACATGGCTCTATCCTTAAGACCTGTTGGTGCCCTAACGCTACTGAATATTTAGGAAATGAATGGCAAGGAAAAAGCAGCCAACCATATTCAGTTGACTGCTCTGTGAACTTTCTATATATTCTTCTTTTGTCACTTACCTTACCCTAAGATAATCTAGAATTCTCTTTTATAAAAATGCCCGACTCCATTCTGCCAAAGCATTTTCCAATTTAGTAGTGCTGTTTGTAATTGCCCTTGGAAGTTTCAAGCCTTCAACGACATTTGCGCCCTTTGCCTCTTTTTTTATTTCATCACTATATTTTTCATCATGGTCATAAAAGGTCCAAAAAGAAGACACATTCTTTCCACTGAAATCCATTTTCCGTATAAATGAAAGCACTGGATTAGAAATGGTCTGTCCCCACACAGGACCTCCGATTAGAATGGTCTCATATATACGTATGTCAGGAAGCTGACCTTTCAATTCAGGTAGTTTCCCAGTTTTTAATTCCTGTTTTGCTTCCTCATCCGCTTTCCACATATCACTGTTGTAGGTTCTTACTGTCTGTATCTCATACAGGTCCGCATCAATTTTTTCACCAAGCATTTCCGCAATTTTTTTTGATTGCCCTGTCTGAGAATAATATATAATGATTGTTTTTTTTATGCTCTTGCCTCCTAACCCATGATTAAGGCTCATATTGAAAAAATGAATTCTCATTCAAAAAAGTTTCTGCCTGATGCACCAGTTCCGTCATATCCCTTCCATCTTCCAGAATCACTTCGTCAGGGATACACATATCGTCTTTATAAAGCCCCAGTCTAGCTTTCTCTGAAGCAAAATAATTATGCTCTGCCCCAAAGGTTGGCACCGGCTGGAGCATACAGCTATTGTAACAATCCAGGATTGCTGCTGCAGAAATTCCTTTCGGATTGATGTTCTCATATTGCGTAAAGTCTGAGGTCTTTGCCGGACCATTTTCCCGGTAGATACATTTTACCCATTCTAAAACTTTTTTCTCTCCATCCGTCAGTGGTTTATAATCTACCATAAAAGATACATTATCCTCTACCTGTTCTAACGTAGACATACCAGATAACACAGTCAGCACACCATCCAGATTTGCAGCATAACGAAGTGCCCATGATGCAATGGAAGCCTCTGGATTTTCTGCTTTCATTAAAGCTTCCGCTTCCTTCGGTGCTTTTGCCAGCATGCCACCTTTGATTGGCTCCATAATGATTACCTGTCTTCCGTGCTTACGAATGACCTCATAACAATCCTTTGCCTGCACAAAGTAAGAATCCCAGTCAATGTAATTTAACGCAATTTGCACCGCTTCCACCTCTGGGTGTTCCTCAAGTATCTGATCCAGTACTTCCGCAGAGTCATGATATGAAAATGCAATATGTTTTATCTTCCCTTGTTCTTTCCACTTTTTCATATGATCAAACATATGGGTATCCTGAATGATCTGCCGATATCGTATACTATTTACATTGTGGAGCAGATAATAGTCAAAGTAGTCTACATCGCACCGTTCCAGTTGTTGCGCAAACATTTCTTCCACCTGCTTCTCTTCCGTAATAGCAAATGTCGGTAGCTTTGATGCTAATACAAACTTTTCTCTGGGGTAGCGCTTTACTAAGCATTTAGAGATAGCACTCTCACTTACTCCATTGTGGTATACGAAGCTGGTATCGAAATAGTTAAAACCTGCTTTTAAATAGGTATCCACCATTTTGTTTAACTGTTCATAATCAATATCTTCTGTTTCTGCGGATAACTGTGGTAGCCGCATCAAACCAAAACCTAATCTTGTACTCGTATTTTCCATCATAGAAAGTCTCCTTTACATTTTTCCTGCGTTAACAAACATTTCTGCTACATCTGGGGCATAATGGTCAATGAACTGGCTCTTTGCTAAATCAAGCTTTTGGATTGACTTTACTTCCTCCGGGGTAAGAGAAAAATCAAACAAATCAAAATTTTCTTTCATACGCTCTATGTGTGTAGATTTTGGAATCACTACTACGCCTAATTGAATCAAGAAACGTAGATTGACCTGTGCCGCAGTTTTCCTATATTTTTCTCCGATACCTGTCAATACCTCATTTGTAAACAGATTATTATGACCTTGTGCCAATGGTGACCACGCCATAAGCTGTGTGCCATAATTTTTTAAAATATCCTTTGCAGTCTTCTGTTGTTGAAATACATGGACTTCAAGCTGATTGACTGCTGGTGGAACTTCCACGAATCCTGCGATATCAATAAATCGATCCGGCATAAAATTACTCACACCAATGGCACGAATTTTTCCTTCCTTATATGCCTCCTCCATAGCACGGTAAGAACCATAGTAGTCATTGAACGGCTGATGAATTAGCATCAGATCTATATAATCTGTTTTCAATTTACGCAGTGATTCTTCAATCGACTCTTTTGCTTTTTCATAACCACCATTGGATATCCATATTTTTGTTGTCAAAAACAACTCCTCACGAGGGAGACCGCATTTGCTAATAGCATCACCTACTCCCTCTTCATTAAAATATCCCTGTGCTGTATCGATGCTGCGATAACCGACTGAAATGGCATCAAGCACACACCTCTCTGTCTCCTCGGCTGCAATCTGAAAAACACCATATCCCAATATTGGCATTTTTACACCATTGTTTAAGTTTACATATTCCATACTTGTATTCCTCCTGCATTTTGATTATCCATAATGATATTGTACCGCCAGATGTCTTGACGTAGAATGACCAAACAGTTTATAATGTATTTACTAAAAGTAAATGCAAGGAGGCATATGACATGTATATCTTAACTTCCTGAAATTTACGCACTCAAAACTTTAGCGGGTTCGAATCTCCTTATGAGACTCAAACCCGCTTTTACTATTCTTTCTTTACTTTTGACG
>SAAH01000150.1 GCA_009929525.1 Clostridia bacterium
TGTGTTCAGAAACAGTATACACCTAAAAAGGCGTGATGTCTTTATTTTTAGGCAATTTAAAGTAACTTTGGTAAAATTTCAGATTTGCTCATTTATAGAACAGTATATTTAAGAAGCTTGGCGATGTGGAACCTGACTTTTATGAATCGGTATACGATCTGACGGAGGAAAGATGTCTGAAACTCAGTGCAAAGATGCCGGATGCGGATAATATTTATTACCAGAGTTACATGTCAGTGATGAAAAATGGCCGAAGTGCAGGATTTCCATTAAATCTTTGCCATGGGATCATCCAGAAAAAACAGGGCGATAATGATGGACTTGTTCCGATACCGTCAGCACCGTGGGGAGAATTTCGCGGAGTGCTGAAGGCTTCCGGGAGAAGAGGTATCTCTCATGGAGATATGATCGATCTGAACAGACAGGATATGGCAGGATTCGAAGTGAGGGAGTTCTATATTGATGTGGTAAAAGAATTGAAAGACAAAGGATTTTAAAAATGATAGAAATAGAAAGCAGAGGTTCGTTAGATGGGCGAAAGACTTACCAGAAGTGATGTGGAAAAGATAGAAAAAGAGATCGAACATAGAAAGCTGGTGGTCCGCAAGGAAGCCATAGAAGCGGTGAAAGAGGCCAGGGCACAGGGCGATCTCAGTGAAAACTTTGAATATTATGCAGCAAAAAGAGAGAAGAATATCAATGAGAGCCGGATCCGTTATCTGGAGAGAATGCTCAAGACGGCAACTGTGATCTCGGATTCTTCCCGAGATGATGAAGTGGGATTAAATAATACAGTTACTTTATATATCGAGGAGGATGATGAGGAGGAGACCTATCGGGTGGTGACTTCCATCAGAGGCAATTCTCTTGCAGGACTGATAAGTACAGAATCACCGATCGGGAAAGCTATCATGCGGCACAAAGTTGGAGACAGGGTATGTGTGCGTGTGAGTGAGGATTATGAATACTATGTGGTGATCAGAGCTATCGAAAAGACGCAGAGCGAGGCAGAAGATACGATCAGAAGCTTTTAGGATCGTGGAAGTATCTGACATCAAACGAACATATCACACAGAATAGAGGAAATTATGGCAGATTACAAGATACGTGCTCACCATGGAATGTGCCTTTTCTACTTTCAAGGAAAAGGATACAGTGGTGAATTTGTGGAAAATATGACAAAGATGAAAGAAATCATGGGGACGAATCCAAGGATCACTCTTTTGGGACAAACGGATGATATCTGCAGGCGGTGCCCGAGTAACATAGAGGGCTGCTGCGAGAGTGCCGAAAAAGTGGCACGATACGACCGGGGAGTTCTGGAGAGAACAGGTCTTCGGGAAGGCGACGAGCTTAAGTGGGATGAATTTGAGAAACTGGTAATTGAAAATATATTGAAGGTAAACAAGCGGGAAGAAATATGTGGTGACTGTCAGTGGAGCAGCATCTGCATATAGATGGACACAGCAATATGACATGAATGTACGACATACTATGGGAGGTTTTTATGTACAAGGCAAGCGAAAATCGTTATGATTCAATGAAGTACAACAGATGTGGAAAGAGCGGACTGAAATTGCCGGCAGTATCACTGGGATTTTGGCATAATTTTGGTGATACAGCAGTTTATGAGAACATGAAAAAATTATGCTTCACCGCATTTGACAATGGTATCACCCATTTTGATCTGGCAAATAATTATGGCCCGGAACCGGGCAGCGCAGAGAAAAATGTGGGACTGATATTGAAGGAGAATTTTACATCCTACAGAGATGAACTGATCATCAGTACAAAAGCAGGATATGATATGTGGAAGGGACCATATGGAGACTGGGGAAGCAGAAAGTATCTTCTGGCAAGCCTGGATCAGAGTCTTGTCCGTATGGGGCTTGAATATGTGGATATTTATTACCATCATCGCATGGATCCGGAGACCCCTCTGGAAGAAACCATGGGTGCACTTGATCAGGCAGTAAAAAGCGGAAAGGCTTTATATGCCGGACTTTCTAACTATGATGGGGAGACGATGGCAAAAGCATGTGAGATACTTGAGGAACTTAGATGTCCATTTGTCATTAATCAGAACTCTTACAACATTTTCAACCGGACGATTGAAAAGAACGGATTGAAAGCGATGGCGAGAGAAAAAGGAAAGGGAATCATATCCTTCAGCCCGCTGGCACAGGGACTTCTGACGGACAGATATCTCAATGGAATCCCTGCAGACAGCCGTGTGATGACTGATGGCAGATTTTTAAAGACAAGTCAGTTGTCAAAAGAAAGACTGGAGAGCATCCAGAAGTTAAATCAGATCGCAGCAGAGCGTGGAGAGACCTTGGCGCGCATGGCACTGAACTGGATCTTCAAAGACAGTGATGTGACCAGTGTATTGATCGGGGCATCGAAACCGGAACAGATACTGGATAACCTGAAGGTGATCGAGTGTGCACCGTTTACAGAGGAAGAACTGAAAAGAATCGATGAAGTGTCATTGGCGTTATAACATTGGGTGAAAAAATAATATAAAATATGAGGAGGACTCTCAATATGAATTTGAAAGATCGTGTAAAAAATGGAATGGTATTTTATGAACATGGGCACAAGGACCCGGTAGACATCCAGCAGGAGCAGGAACTGGAAGCACAGAGAAAAAGATGCAAAGAGGTAATGTTTGATTATAACAGTACCCGTCCAAGCGAAGATGAGAAGAGAATGGAAATATTAAAAGGTATCCTGGGTGACTGCGGAGATCATGTATTTATCGAGAACCCGGTACATATGTCCTATGGAAATCATGTCCATCTGAGTGATCATTTTTATTCAAACTTTAACCTGGTCATCGTAGATGATATGGATGTTTATATTGGCAATCGGGTAATGATCGGACCAAATGTTACGATCTGTACCACAGGGCATCCGGTATATCCGCTGTATCGTGAGCTGGTAGCACATTATTCACTGCCTATCCACATCGGCGATAATGTATGGATCGGTGCAAACTCGGTAGTTCTTCCGGGTGTGACGATCGGAGACAATACAGTTATCGGAGCAGGAAGTATCGTTACAAGAGATATTCCGGCCAATGTGGTTGCTGTGGGAAATCCATGCAGAGTGATGAGAGAGATCACAGAAAGAGACAGAGAATACTATTTTAGAGACATGAAAGTGGATTTTCCGTACACGTTGAGAGAAGAGTAGGAAAGATGACAGAAAAGAGGAGACAAAATATGAGAGCAGAAACGGTAGAAGATACAAAGTTTAGGTTTGGAATCATGGGACCAGGAAATATAGCAGCACAATTTTGTGAAGCTGCAGCGAAGCATGGTGGAGCGGTCGTTGCTGCTGTGGCGAGCAGATCGATAGAAAGAGCAAGTGCATTTGCAAAAGCTCATGGAATAGAGAAATCATATGGCAGCTACGAAGAGATGCTTCAGAAAGAAAAACTGGATGCAGTATATATCGCAGTGACAACCAATGCTCACTATGACCTGGCTATGCTCTGCCTTGATCATAAGATGCCATTTCTCTGCGAGAAAGCGATGTGTGTAAACAGCAGTGATGCAGAGGCGATTTTCAAAAGATCGGAAGAACTGGGTGTGTTTTCGATAGAAGGCATGTGGTCAAGATTCCTTCCGAAGATGGCAAAGGTAAAAGAGTGGCTCGCAGAGGAAAAAATCGGTAAGGTTTCCCTTGTAACCTGTGGTATCGGATTCAATGCTGAGAAAAATCCTGCCAATCGTTTTTATAATCCGGATCTGGGCGGCGGAGCCACCTATGATGTGTTGGTGTATTGTTACGATATAGCTACGGATTTCTTCGATCAGCCGCCAACACAGTGTCTGTGTGCATCAGACTGGTCAGAGTCCGGCGTGGACAGGACGGATGTGGTGGTATTAAAGTATCCGGGCTGTATGGTCCAGATCATCGCAACTTTCGAGGGAGATATCGCAGAAGAGATGGTATTCTATGGGGAAAAAGGACGGATTGTAATGCCTCATCCTCATTATTATCAGGAATGTACGCTGCTTGTAGACGGAGAAGAGCCTGTAACCTTTATCGATGAGGAAGAGCAGGGATTTGTCTATGAGATTGAAGAAGTTATCCGCTGCGTTCGTGAAAATAAAGTGGAAAGTACACGGGCACCTCACTCGATGACGATAGAAGCAAGCCGTCTGTATGATCAGATTTTGACACAGCGTCCATAGAAATCATACAATCTCACCCGGAGGTGACCATGAAGATGAAACTGACGAAACTGGAAAAAGCCTGGATATTATATGATGTGGGCAATTCAGCATTTGTACTTTTAGTTGCAACGATTGTCCCGATATATTTCAATTATCTGGCAGAACTGAAAAATATCTCTTCATCAGATTATCTGGCTTATTGGGGTTATGCTGCATCTATCACCACATTGATCGTAGCATTTATCGGTCCCATATTTGGAACTGTTGCAGATACGAAAAATATGAAGAAGAAAATATTCGTGATCACGCTTCTGGTAGGCACGATCGGATGTGCAGCACTGGGATTCATGACACACTGGCTGGTATTCTTGGGAGTGTTTGTGATTGCGAAGGTGGGATTTACTTCAAGTATTGTATTCTATGATGCGATGCTTACCGATGTGACTACGGAAGAACGAATGGATGATGTCTCATCAAATGGGTATGCCTGGGGATATATAGGAAGCTGTATACCGTTTGTAGTATGCTTGATCCTGGTATTGGGCGGCGGAAAGATCGGTCTGTCCATGCAGGCCTCAATGATGATCGCATTTGTCATCACTGCAGTTTGGTGGTTTGCGGTGACACTGCCTCTTTTGAAACAGTATAAACAGACACATTTTGTTGAAAATCAGGGACAGATCATAAAGAAAAGTTTTGGAAGACTGGCAAAATCTTTGAAAGATATGAGAAAAGAGAAACACATTTTCATGTTCCTTTTGGCATTTTTCTTCTATATAGATGGGGTATATACGATCATCGATATGGCGACAGCTTATGGAACTTCTCTCGGCCTTGATACAACAGGTCTTCTGTTGGCACTTTTGGTAACGCAGATCGTTGCATTTCCAAGCTGCCTGATATTTGCATTGCTTGCAAAGAAATATTCGGGAACTCGATTGATCTCGATTTGCATAGTGGCGTATTTTTGTATCGTGCTGTATGCGATGCAGCTGGACAAACAGATTGAATTCTGGGTATTGGCAGTATGTGTTGGACTGTTCCAGGGCGGTATCCAGGCATTGTCGAGATCACATTTTGCAAAGATCATTCCTGCTGAAAAATCAGGTGAGTACTTTGGGCTTCTTGACATCTGCGGAAAAGGTGCTTCCTTTATTGGGACCACACTGGTAAGCGTGGTGAGTCAGGCTACCGGAAATGTAAACCTTGGCGTTGGTGCGATCGCTATTATCTTTATCATAGGATTTGTATTGTTCAGAAAGGCTGTGGCAATGAACCCGGTAACATGATAAGCATACATCACTGCACAAGGACTTCCCAAAATGTAGTTTGCAGGGACAGATTAATTGGCATGTGATCAAAATGCAGTTTGCAGTTTAATTGATATGTGATCCGAAATTGACGGAGGAGAGGGCATATTCCATAAAAGCGAAAACTACTGCCTCGATACGAACACTATAGCCTTATATATAAACAGATAATGCTTACAAGATATGGTCAATGGGGTATATATAAAATAATCTTTTACGCTGCCTCGTAATCTGAAAAATATGTGGCAGAGACAAGAAGAAGCTTTATAAATGCCCTATTTACATTAAATTTCAACAAAATCATGTGTTTTATGATGAAATAGTGGATGTTACGAGGCGGGGAAAATATTTTTTTCATTATGTGCCTCACTTACAATAAACAGATCCCTGGAAAAAATACTCAGAACATCCCGTGGGATAATTAGCTGTGAATATTTACAATGGCATCGATTGTGCAAAAAACAAGACCGAAAATTTATTGAATTATTGTACAGATAATGCTACACTAAGAAGAGTAGAAAATGTAATGTTTCTATATAATGACAGATTGATTTCAAGGAGGGTATGAAGATGAGAATATTAGTTACAGGCGGTGCAGGCTATATCGGAAGCCACACATGTGTAGAACTTCTGAATGCAGGCTACGAAGTAGTAGTAGTAGATAATCTCTACAATGCCAGTGAAAAAGCACTGCAGCGTGTGGAAGAAATCACAGGAAAGACAGTAACCTTCTACAACGCAGATATTCGTGACAAAGCAGCTATGGATGATATCTTCGACAAAGAGAAAGTGGACGCAGTTATTCATTTCGCAGGTCTCAAAGCTGTCGGCGAATCAGTTGTAAAACCTATTGAATACTATGAAAATAATATCGCAGGAACATTGAATCTGTGTTACTCCATGAGAGATCATGGTGTTAAGAACATTATCTTCAGCTCTTCTGCAACAGTATATGGTGATCCGGCATTTATCCCGATCACAGAAGAATGCCCGAAAGGCACATGTACCAATCCTTATGGATGGACAAAATGGATGCTGGAGCAGATTTTGACAGATATCCATACTTCTGATCCAGAGTGGAATGTTATCCTGCTTCGTTACTTCAACCCGATCGGAGCTCATAAGAGTGGCAAGATGGGCGAAGATCCTAAGGGAATCCCGAACAACCTGCTTCCATATGTAGCTCAGGTAGCTATCGGAAAACTGGAATGCCTCGGCGTATTTGGCGATGATTACGATACACCGGACGGTACAGGCGTACGTGATTATATCCATGTAGTCGACCTGGCAGTTGGACATGTAAAAGCAATCAAGAAATTGGAAGATAAAGAAGGCGTAAGCGTATACAACCTGGGAACAGGTCACGGATACAGCGTTCTCGATGTGGTACATGCTTTTGAAAAGGCTTGTGGCCATGAAGTAAAATATGCGATCAAACCAAGAAGAGCAGGAGACATCGCTATGTGTTACTGCGATCCTGCAAAAGCTAAGAATGAACTTGGCTGGGAAGCACAGTATGGTATCGAAGAGATGTGTGAAGATTCCTGGAGATGGCAGAGCCAGAATCCGGATGGATATGCTACTGAGAAATAATTGATTAAGAGAGGCTTCCATGGGAAATTGGTGAAAGTTTCTTGGAAGATTTATGATTGATATGAGATGAGAAAGTCGTTTGTTGCTCCTGTGAGAACTCTTGCAGGAATGACAGGCGGCTTTTTTGTTTATGAAAAATTTATTTGTATGTTTGCAGCGGAGATGGTAGGATTATAGGTAGATATTTGATCGGGGCAGTTTATGATTGGGTATCAATTCGGGATGGAACATTTTTATGATGTTTCATGAAAATCAATTTTCATTTCACGGCATTTCTGCCATATGATTTCACATTAAAAAAGAATTAAGCAAAAGAACGGAAAAAGGCATCTTTTAAAAATACATTGCAAAATCGTAGATTGCATAATATAATGGAATATATAATATCTATTTATATGAAAGCACATCAAAATAAGTTTTGTTTTTGTTTGAAATCTCAGAAAGTTGCTTATGGAATAATCCGTTCAGAACAGAGGGCAATGGGTATTAAGGACAACTATTGGAAAAAGTATATTTCAAAAGAAGAACGATTTGCGGATCTGGTTAATGGGTATGTGGGGATGACGACTATTACTGGAGAAAATCTGGAATCGCTTGACAACGAAGGATTCATAAAAATGAATTCAGGAGAGACGAAAAAACAGTTGGTTCATGATGTGATAAAGAAAGCCAGTATATCAGGGCTATATAGTATATGGGCAATTGAAAATCAGGAAAATATTAATTACAAAATGATTTTCCGTAACATTGGTTATACGCTGGAATCTTATGAAAGACAACTGGAAGAGTTGGGAAATCATCATAAAAAGAATAAGGATCTTAGAGGAGATGAATATATATCGGGAATTAAAAAAGATGATATCGTATATCCGGTGATAGTTATCGTTGTGTATTTTGGGGAAAAAATTTAAACCTGTTGGAAGTAAACCGATTTCCACATATGGAACGGTTCCAAACAGATATCTTTTATGTCTTTGGATTTCTCCAGAGACGAAGCGACAAAGTAG
>SAAH01000030.1 GCA_009929525.1 Clostridia bacterium
CCACCAATTACCGAAATAATATCGCAAAACAGGTTTTAAAAATTCTCTGTTTTGTACAAAAATTAATTAGTTCCCCAAGGGGGTTCTGAACAGTTACGAAATAAGTATACATTAACCCCTTCGCTTTTACAATCCAAGTTGAATTTTCGGAGCCACAAGTAACAATTTCTAGTCTCATTTCAATGTTGAAAGCTTCGTTTTTCCAGTTTCCACGCTCCCATTTTGAGTTCTTAACAAGCAGACCCTTCCTACTCCGAGGAGTATAAAGAGATGATTATTTAGGGGGTCCCCTAATACCCCTGTGCTTCTTTCAAGATTATTCAAAAAGTTTTTCAAAATACCGTAATAAAAAAACTTCTCACTGGCTACATAATACCATATCCCATCCTCGCCTGCACTTTCAATTTTCCCCATCCTTTGTGAACTTTTGACAACATATCCACTTTTTCTTTAGTCCTCTGACCGATTGTCGGGAAATGTCGCCTTGTGCTATAATGATTTCATCTGGCATTTTGTCAGCATACGATCATGTACAAAAAGGAGATTCCCATGAATGACATAAAGAAAATACGACGGACCTTTGCCCTTTTATGTGCAATTTTCATGATTCTGTCAAATTTGATTTTTAATCCCAACATAGAAACGGTCCGCGGTGCAAATTTATCTTTGCCTTCCGGCGCACTAAGTACTGCAGTTGATCCCAACGCTGCAGTCGATCCGAATGCGGTGGCTGACCCGAACGCTGCTGATCCTAACACGGCGGCTGATCCCAATGCTGTAGCTGACCCGAATGCGGTGGCTGACCCGAACGCTGTCACTGACCCGAACGCCGCCACCGATCCCAACGCCCAGGTCACCGAAGAACCAGAACGTCTGGAACCAGATGCCTATTTTGAGCCTGTCCAGTCGGATGCCACCGCAGGCTGGCCTGCCGGTCCTGCTGTATGGGCTGAGTCTGCTGTCGTTATGGACCTTGACAGCGGAGCATTTCTTTATTCCAAAAACATGGATACCGTCAAATATCCTGCCAGTATAACCAAGATAATGACGACGCTGGTCGCCATCGAGAATTCCAATCTAAATGAACGTGTCACTTTCTCTGAAAATGCCATCTATGGGATCGAGCGTGACAGCTCTCACATCGGTATGCGTGTCGGTGAAATTATTTCTATGGAGGATTGTCTCTATGGAATGATGCTGGAATCAGCAAATGAAGTATGTATGGCCGTGGCCGAACACATAAGTGGAAATGTTGACGGTTTTGTTGAACTGATGAATCAAAAAGCTGTCTCTCTTGGCTGCACGAACACTCATTTTTCCAATACCAACGGCCTGCCCGATGAAAATCACTATACAACAGCTCACGATATGGCTTTGATCGCACAGGCAGCATACAAAAACAAGACATTTCGTACTATTTGCCAGACGGATGTCCACTGCATTCCCAAAACCAACATGTGTGGGGAAGAAAGATGGCTGTGCAATCATCATAAGATGCTGCCCGATAAAGACTACACCTATGAAGGCTGTACAGGCGGAAAGACAGGATTTACTCAGGCTGCACTCAATACTCTGGTAACCTATGCGGAGCGAAACGGCCGCCGTCTCGTATGCGTTTCCCTGAGAACAAATGGCGCTCAGATCTACGCTGACACAGCCTCCATGTTGGACTATGGATTTAATAATTTCCAGAATGTCCCTATCTATTCCCGAAATACCTGTGCGGCGTCTAAGATGCTCTATCCATCGATGTGTTTTGGATTCCCATGTACTGTGGATGCTCTTCGCCCTTCCTGCACTGTCACATTACCAGTGAGTGCAACTGCCGATCAGATTGAAACTTCTGCTTCCCTGGGGGAAACTTCCATCACACGGGCTTACCTCTATAATCAGTATCCGGTAGGAAATGAATCCATCTCTGCTGATGCGATCCGCACATTGATGACTCCGAAAACCAGTGCAGCTGCAACAGAGGAATCCTTTATCGGCTCAGCATCTAATAAGACTTCTGAGATGGTTGGTTCTGTAACAGAAACCGTTTCCAACACCATAAAAAAACTTCCTATATACATATATATATTAGCAGTAATTCTGCTTCTGGTAATTATCATGGAAATTTTCCTGATCATACGAAGACGAAAAAGGAAGCATAAAAACAAATAGCGTGATCCAACAACGTGGAAAAAAACAGCCAAAAGGGGAATTACACCAACGAATGTAATTCCCCTTTTGATATGATCCTAACTCTTAGCCCTTTCCTGTCTGCGCCTGATCTTTCTTTTTCTCCGGATCTCATCTTTCTTTTCACGGATCATCTGAGCCTCAAGTTCATCTGTCAACTTCAAGGTCTTAACAACAAAAACCTTTCCCATCTCCGTCCGCTTCATGCGGATCTTTCCTTTTATCCAACCATGGTGAGCACAGTACGCCATACAGTAATAATTCTTCTGTCCGCTGGAGAACCAACGGATCTTTTTTCTCACGTTCTTTCCACACAAAAAACAGCGGCTGCTGGTCACTTCCTTATCCAGCATCGCCTCTTCCTTCGAATCAAATTCTCTGGAAATGTATTTTTCATATCCCGGGTATACCACATGGATTTCTTGCTCTTTTTTCTGAGGGTTCTGGTAACAGTCGATGGAAAAAAATGTGTCGCTCACTTCACCATCGATCCTGGCAAATACCAATGCTGTATACCAGGCATCCGCCAAAGCCCTATGAAAATCCTTCTGCTTTTCCAACCCCAGAAAATCCACCGCATACTCCAATGATTTTCTGCTTTCTCCATCTTCAAGATCCAAGCTGAACAACTTCTGTGCGTCCAGATAAGAGATGGGTCCCTTCAAAAGCTGAAGCACACCGTAGTACTTCATATTTCTCTGTAGTTCCAAAAGGTCGGTATTTCCCCAGGTACAGAACATATAATCCTCGCCGCACCATTTTATAAATTCTCGGATAGCTTTATAAAATGCCGTTCCCTGCTCCAGCGTTTTCATATCAAGCTGGATGATCTCCTGGGTTCGAAAATGTAATTTTTTATATACACGTGGCTGAACCAATACATGATATTGATCTATGATCTGCTTTTCGCTATTTAGTTTTACTGCTCCGATTTCAACAATCTCGAAGGGAATTCTCTCATTTTCCTGCCCTTTACCATAAGGACACTGATTCCATTCCAGATCAAAGACAATGTAATTCATGGCTCTTGGTTCCTTCCTCAAGTTTCTCTACAAAGTATAATGCATTGAAACAATTCAGTCAACAAGAGAACCGTCCGCACCGTTACATTATCGTTATATCTTCTCGATTTTATTTCTAAGATTTAACATTTTCTGATCAAGAGAAGCAATCTCATCCGAGTACATTTTCAGTTCATCGGCTGCTTCCTTCGCGCCCTTGACATTTTTCTTATATACCAGCTGATAATTAAGCACTGACCAAAAATCCATTGCGATCGTCCTGATCTGGATCTCAACACGCTTGGTTTCTGACTTATCATCCATATAGATAGGCAGATCGATGATCATGTGATAACTCATATATCCATTTTTCTTCGGCTTCTGGATATAATCTTTTTCACGGATCACTTTGATATCTTTCTGACCTTTTAGACGTTTTGCGATCTCGTACACATCATCCAGATATAAACATACGATCCTTATCCCGATCAGATCATTCAATTTCTCCTGTGCACTTTTAAAATCAAGCCCGTACCCTTTTCTCTGCAGTTTCGCATAGATACTATCCGGAGCCTTTATCCGTCCGTTGACACTTCTCATCACTTCTCTTCCGTGCCTCGCATTCATCTGCTCATCGATGATCTTTATCTTTGCCTCCAATATCCCTATGGCATATTGGCATCGCAGAAGATATTGATCTTTATCCATCTCCTGTGCGATCTTATCAATTTCTTTATTTTCCGATTTCATTCTACTGTATCCAATTCTGTGTTTTATCACTGTCTGATTTTTCAAAACACTACTCTTTTTAATAGTCATTCCAAAATTTCTTCTATTTTATCAGCTAAAGTAACACAGTATCTATCTCACTAGATTTAAATACAAGTATATTATATGTAAAATCACCAACGCCCATACCCGCCATTTGGCAGATATCAGCCACAGTACTCCTGCAGTACAGTCGTCAGCGCTGACGCACTGCTGGAATGTGTGCGGGCAATCTGGATCTTATTTCGCTTTGCTTCTGTGACTGCACTATGTACCATCTTATGGGAAACCGTATTGGTAAACAGGATCATAAGATCCGGCGTTCCCAGTTTTTTCTTAAATCCACTTTTTTCTTTTACAAATACTTTGGCTTTGCATCCATGCTTCTTACAGATTTCCTCGTACTGACAGACCATACATTCATTACCGCCGATGATCACAACGCTCATTTCCTACCTCCTGTTTGGGTCTCTTATGGTTTTTCTTTGAGTTAGTTAGCATTAACTAACTCAAAGATATCATAAACCGCTCCCTTTGTCAACAACATTGCTCCAAACTATGAAGTACGTTATGCAAAATATTAACGGCACACAAACCAATTATATGATTTATGTGCCGCACAAAACTGCTGAATCTTCAATTTATTCCTGTCCACCTACGCTGCTCTTCCAGTTATTGATAGCCTCTGTGAAGCGATCATACTCCACAGTAAGATCTTCATATGCCTCAAGTGCATCCTCTATATTCCCGTCCCGCAGTTCCTCCAGCATGTCTATCGCTGCATCTGCAAGAGGGAGAAATCCCAGGTTATTTACAATACCTTTCAGTGCATGTACTGCCTTTTCTGCGGCATCGTAATCTTTTGCCCCGACTGCTGCTTTCAGTTTTCCCATACTTCCTTCATTCGGAAAATCTTGTACATACTTCAGATACATCTCCTCATCATCTAAAAATCTTTCAAGAGCATCCTCTGTCTCTGCACCCATCTTATCCAGTATTGTCATAATTTCATTCATCTGTGTTCCTCCTCTTTCCTTCGGTCTTATATGCTCCGGCATTTTCTAATTCTACTATTCTATCAGTTCTGGCCAACCAGCTTATCCAGCGATGTATACAGCCGCTCTGTATCTATCGGTTTTGCTATATGATCGTTCATTCCTGCCTCTAAAGACTTTCTCACATCTGATGTAAATGCATTTGCTGTAACCGCTATGATCGGTATGTCCTTTCCCTGTGGATGTTTTGATTCCCGGATATATCTGGTTGCTTCGTATCCGTTCATCTTAGGCATCTGGATATCCATCAGTACCGCATCATACATGCCTTCCTCAGACTCATCAAACATTTGGCAGACCTCCTGTCCGTCAACTGCCCTGTCTATCTCAAATCCCACCATATGCAAAAGATCCATAACAACTTCCGCATTCAGCGTGTTATCCTCTGCCAGCAGGATTCTCTTTCCATCAAACTTATAGTTTACACTGTTCTCTGTATTTTCATGATAATTGCCGCCGCTGATATTCATCAGAAGATCAAACACGGTAGATTGGAACATCGGCTTCGGCACTACCACATTTGCTCCCGCCATCTTTGCATCCTTTTCTATCTCTCCCATATCATAAGCAGAGGCAACTACGATCACTGTATCATCATCAAATGTAGTTCGTATCGCCCTCGTTATTTCGATACCGCTCATTCCCGGCATCCTCCAGTCAACAAAACAGATATCATATCCCCTGCTCTCCGAAAATGCCTTTTTCATGATCTCCAGGGCTTCCGGTCCACTTTCTGCGACATCACACGTTATCCCCATCCTGCTAAGTACCATCTTGGCATAATCCTGTGTCTCCCTGTCATCATCGATAATAAGCGCACGAACAGATTTTAACTTTTCAAGAGAAACATCATTCAGCTCTCTTGTAATGGTAAATGGAATGTCCGCTGCAAATGTACTTCCCTGGCCTTTCGCACTGGTTACATTGATCGTTCCTCCCATCAATTCTACGATATTCTTAACAATAGAAAGCCCAAGCCCGCTTCCACCATGATTTCTCACCGTATCCATCGTTTCCTGTTCAAACGGTTCAAAAATCTGCATCTGTCTTTCCTCAGCGATACCCTCGCCGTTATCCTCAACTTCAAAACGCAGCTTTACCATATTCGCCACACGGGAAATCTGGCTGACACGCACATTGATCTCACCGCCATTTGGCGTAAACTTTACAGCATTGGAAATCAGATTGACAAGAATCTGCTTCAATCGATGAGGGTCTCCAAAAAGATATTCCTCTGTAAAATTGACCAGGTTCATATTGAACCGGATGTTCTTCTCATTACATTGTCCGTAGAACATCGCAGAGATACTCTCAACCATTCTTTTAAAATCAAATGGGCTTTTTGTAATTACGATCTTCTGATGCTCGATCGCGGAGATATCCAGAATATCATTGATCACGCTCAGAAGATATTTTGATGAACTCTTTATCTTCTGGTTCAGTTCTTCCACCTTGATAGGATTCGAAAGATTTCCTTCTATCAAAGTAGAAAGGCTGATGATCGAGTTGATCGGTGTACGTATCTCATGACTCATCTTCGAGAAAAATTCTGTCTTTGCTTTATTCAGGCTTTCTGCATGAGTCAGTGCCTGTTTCAGATTCTCCAACTGCAGTACATACTTTTGTACAAGATTATCTACACGTTTTTTTACAATATACGGATCATAAGGCTTCGTCACAAAATCATCCGCACCCAGATCAAAGGCTCTTCTCTCCGACTTATCTACTGCACCTGTTGTTACAACGATAGGGATCGCAGAGAGCTTCTGACTTCCCTTCATCGCAGTTATCACCTCGTAACCATCCATGACCGGCATGGACAGATCAAGAAGGACAATATCTATATCATGCATATCCAGCACTTCCATGGCTTCCCGTCCATTTTCCGCAGAAAATACTGTATATTCTTTTCCAAATATCTTTATGAGCATCGCTCTGTTCATCTCTATATCATCTACTATAAGCATCTGATAATTCGTTTTCATCACTAACCT
The DNA here is from genome assembly GCA_009929525.1 of Clostridia bacterium. Classification (GTDB taxonomy): domain Bacteria; phylum Bacillota; class Clostridia; order Lachnospirales; family Lachnospiraceae; genus Oliverpabstia. The sequence goes on from SAAH01000030.1 coordinate 7,000, forward strand.
CCAAAAATTTGATTTCTGCCCATCGTGAAGTCTGCAAAATGTCCACATGCCAGACATTTTACTGTCTATATAATTATATACCACACACACTTGAAAGCAAGAAAAAATAAATACTTTTTGCAAAGAAGCACCAATAGGTATATATTGTATTATTATATACGCCCTGTATATTATGGGGCAAAACGTGAACAGGAAAGAGGAAAAAAGGATGAAGATCGTTATAACAGGAAGAGATTTTTCCACGTCTGACAGACATGCACTTGATATGCTCATCGCTGCAGGTCATGAAGTCATCGATCACAGCGATAAAGGCATGGGAAGCGGAACAAAAGAAGAGATCATCTATGAAGCAGTAAAGGACGCAGATATCGTTATCACCGGCCTGGAACCCTATCGCGATTCATTGCTGAAGAGATGTCCAAACCTCAAACTGATTTCCCGAAGAGGGATCGGTTATGATTCCGTAGATCTGGATGCCTGCAAAAGATACGGCATCACACTGACCCGCACGGCCGGTACAGTAGAAGGTGCAGTGGCCGAACAGGTACTTGCCTATATCCTGTACTTTGCCAGAAGACTGGATATCCAAAATGCATCCATGCATCAGGGCGAATGGAAAAGAACGATGATGCATGGTGCAAAAAGCCGTACCTTAGGCCTTGTGGGATTCGGAGGCGTTGGAAAAGAGATTGCAAAACGTGCCGTTCCATTTGGCATGAATGTCTTATATAACTGCAGACATCCAAAGAAAGAATGGGACGATGAATACGGTGTATCTTATATGGAACTTGATCAGATGCTTGCCGTCAGTGATTACATCTCCGTCAATGTCCCTCTGACAGACAGCACCCGGGGGATGTTCAATAAGTCTATGTTTGATAAGATGAAATCCGGCAGTATCTTTATCAACATTGCCCGTGGTCCGGTCATGGACGCTGCTGCCCTGAAGGATTCACTGGATACCGGAAAACTCGCCGGAGCCGCTGTCGATGTATTTGACTATGAGCCTTGCACCGACTCACCGCTGATATCCTGTGAGAATGTGGTTCTCACCCCTCACACTGCGCCTTACACCAGTGAAAATTTTATTATGATGAATGAAATGTCTGCCCAAAATGTACTTGATCATATCGCAGGAAATGTTCCCGAAAAAAATCTGGTATTTAAAGCCTAGCTATTTGCCTTTACCTGCTTATCTTTTAACATTTTCATATCATAGGAAGCTCTTTCCTCCGATATAAAAGAAGTGCGTATCATTATGTAAACTGATACGCACTTCATATTTCATATATATCATTTGACTATAAAAGCTGATCCATAAACTCTATGATACCCTGCTCAACCTCATGTTTGATCTCACTGTAATTATGTATCTCATGGCGATAACCGGAGTAAACCTTTGTCTTCACACTATGTCCAGTGTCACTCAGCCAGTTTGATACCTCATAGATTCCTTTGCCATATTCACCCACCGGATCCTGATCTCCACCGATATTATAGATTGGCAGACTCTCCGGCACCTTCTTAGCCCATTCGGTACCGGTGATCACTTCCATCATCTGTATAAAGTAAAGTACAGACTGATTGCTTGTCGGTTTTGTAAATGCATCAAATGGATCATCCGCATGATCTCTTTGTACAAACGGATCTGAACATATCCATTCATTTCCGATAGACACCTCATCACACCGCTCGCACATCCATCCCATCAGTTTCATCGTATACTCAGCATCGGATTCTTTTCCTTTACCCTCTGCGATCGCCTGCTCGATCAGCTTTCCAGTCTCCTCTGCATGGCGAAATACCCCAGTAGTTCCACAGATCGTCATACCTGTCAGGTCATTTCCATATGCTGCGGCATAATCCCTTGCAATAAAAGATCCCATACTGTGGCCAAACATAAAATAGGGAAGGCCTTGATATCTGCTTTTCACGAGATTGTGCAGCTTATGTTCATCCTCCATCATCGTATGACAACCCTTGTCTCCCCAGTCGCCCCAGGTATCATTTTGCATTGCTGTCTTTCCGTGCCCTACATGATCATCTGCTGCCACGATATAACCTGCATCCATAAATGCCACGATCATATGCAGATATCTCCGGGAATGCTCCCCGAACCCATGGACCAGCTGAACGATCCCTTTTGGTTTTGCTGCCGGAACGTAAATCCACCCCTGTACATCGTCCCGCTCATTAAATGATTTGAAACTCACTTCATGTAACATAAAAACACCTCCTTGAATATACATTAATAGTTTTCTTCGTTTATTTCCTGCTTTCTTTCATTCTACCAAGCCACTAGCCAATTGCAAAGCATTATTTGATCCCTTTAGTCCTTTTTTATATGATCTAAATGTTTCTAATATACTTCTCGTCTTCTGTGTACAGGGATAAGTTCTTTTTATCCGTGTCAAGCAGGTTGCCTCACTAACACTTATTATATCCTTTTTCCCCCGCTATTACTATCACAATTCTCAATTTCATCATCAGCACTTCTTCACATGTTACCGGGGCAAAAACAAGCAAAATTCGACCCCTGCCCTGTGTCAGTACAAATAGTGCGGCAATAGTATAAATGTGTTGCAGATGCCCCGCCGGATCAGCATTAGCGGTGGAGACATCAGGCTCTTCTTCGCCTTCCATCCATTATGTTCTACTGTCCAATACAGGGTTCCTTGACTATGTTTTTCTTTCATGCTAGACTGAGGGCACAAAAGTTCACATAATCGAATCGTATTCAGGAAGGAGGGGACCCTATGCTGGAGATACTTTCCGAGATCAATATTTACTCTGTAACCCTAAGAATGTTTCTTGCCCTTGTCTTCGGAGGGATCATAGGCATCGAGCGTGGGATGCGCAACAGACCTGCCGGATTCCTGACCTATGTTCTGGTCTGCTGTACTTCTTCACTGATCATGATAACGAACCTGTATCTGGTCAAACTCTATCCGAATATTGACCCTACCCGCCTTGCAGCACAGATTGTCAGCGGCATCGGTTTTCTTGGTGCCGGAACGATCATCACCACAAAGAAAAATGAAATCCGTGGTCTCACTACCGCCGCAGGTCTCTGGAGTGTGGCAGGTATCGGTATCGCTGTTGGAAGTGGATTCTATGTGGGTGCATGCGTTGGTATGTTCTTCATCCTTGTAGCACTCCTGCTTCTCAGAAAAGTTGATCTATATGTAAAACAACATGCAAAAAGCATGGAAATCTACATCGAATACGACACTCATTTTACCACTCACAAGCTGATAGAACTCACAGAACTCAACCACTTCACAATCTCAGATATAGAGATCGGCCGGATTAAGACCCTGGCAGAAGAATATGGTACGATGACATTTTCTCTTGAGATAAAGGGAAAAGAAAATCATATGCAGGTACTGGAAAAGATAAGAAAATTAAAGGGTATACGAAACATCAGGGAGGTTTTCTAACCTCCCTGATTCTTTGCTTTAAATTAATGATTGCCTGTTCATATTCATATATACCGCCATTTTATATTTTTACAGATTCTTGACATTTTTTATGATAATGTCACAGTAATCACCCGTCTGCCCGCTTGATTTTTCCCAATAACTCTTTATACTTAAAGGTAACATATATTTTATTCGAATTAACTATTCATCAATGATTTAATAACCATAAAAATCACATACAAGGAGTATCCTATGGAATTTGATGTGAGAAAAATCAAGCCATCGCAGATCATTCTATTAACCCTTGGTGTCGTGATTGCTCTGACTGCCCTGATCGTAGTCACTATCAAAAACGTACAAGCAGAGGCCGTGAACAATTGTTATGACCAACTTAGTGAAGCATCTATATCACTGGGCGACAGCATAGAAGATAGAATAGCGGGGGACACGACCATATTGTCTATCCTTGCCAAAATCATCGCCACCCGGGATCTTGAAGATCCTGAAGAAATGTCCCAGATTCTCAATTCCTATGATTATACCGGATCTTTGATCTCTCATATGGAGATTCTTTATCCAGATGATCATCTGTTGGTTTCCGATGGGACTATTCTTGATGCCTCCGGAAAGATGGATTTTGCAGCGGAAGAAAAAAAGGGTGTTCATCTCACAGGAAAAATGGCAGGCATCCGCAATCCAGAAGATTATGTGCTGCGAAATTTTGTCCCTATCCAGGTAAATGGCGATACCGTTGCTATGCTCATAGGCTCTGTATCACTTTCTGAGCTTCCCGAAAAATACAAAGTACACAGCTATGGCGGAAAGGCTTCTTTATATATCATGGATACGGATACCGGCGACTTTCTTCTTGATACGTGGCACAAATCTCTAGGAAATGTCCACGACATGAACAAGCGAAAAATGGTCATCGGTGAAAGCATGGATGCGTGTTTGCTTGACATGAAAAAAGGCAACGGCGGCAATATGGCTTTTGTATCTGAGACTACAGGTGAGATCCTGTATCTGCATTATGAACCATTGGAAGTGAATAATTGGTCTATCATGGTAGCTGTACCCCACTCCCTCGCCTTCAGCAGTGCAGATGAGATCACTTCACCGCTCTACGTTATGGCGATCATCGAAGGGATCATTCTCTTTATCTACCTTGGTTCTATCATTGGCTACATCTGGCACAACTATACTGAAAAGAACCGCCAGCTTCGCCAGATCCGCTATATGTTTACTATTGAAAAATTGCTGTTCAATTCTCATCAATACGTAGAATATGTCAGCGAAGCACTCGGCGAGGTCGCCAGTGTATTAGACTCGGAACGGGCATTTTTACTTATCATCAAGCATGATGAAATCGTTGAAGTCCATCAGCAAAGTGATGCGACCGACAGCGAACTTGCCATTAAAGAAAAGTTGATCGGAAAGGATTATCACACCATCCTTCCCAGCGACTGGCAGACTATGGATAACAAACCTTGCATTGTGCTCAATCAGGTGGATCCTGCGATCCAGCGCCTGGATGATACGATCACCCGCTGCATGATGATTCCTGTCTTTGATGGAAATCAGCAGGTTATGGGAATCTTAGGTGTCACAAACAGCCGAAAGAATTATTCCTCAGCCGAATTCCTTCAGTGTGTTGCTCTCAGCTTTGCCAGTGCCGTCAATGCCATTGATTTTTACAGGACCATTCACCGCATGGGAACAGAAGATTCCCTCACTGGCCTTAAAAATCGAAATGCCTACGAAACATTCATGAGCACACATCAGGGTCACCTTATGAAAAATGTTGCCTGCATCTATGTTGATCTAAATGGTCTGCATCAGGTAAATAATGAACATGGACATGAGAGCGGTGATCGCCTCTTATGTACCGTGGCTGATGCCATGCTCGAAGTATTCTCCTATCAAAATGCCTACCGGATAGGCGGAGATGAATATGTTGCCATCCTGTCAGACATCTCAAAATCCGATGCATACATCAAAGTCTCCAAACTTACTGAAAATGTCACCACACATGATGCCAGCATATCTGTAGGTATCGTATGGCAGGCAAACGTTAAAGACCTTAACAAGCTGGCCATTGAGGCCGACCAGGAAATGTTGAAAAAGAAACGGGAATATTACAATAAGAAAGAAATCAACCGCCGGAAACGGTAAATAAAAAAGAAGCAGGATCTGCTTCTTTTTTATTTATTATTTCAACAAACCGATTTATCCTCCGATCACTGTATATCCTATGATCCAATCTCCATCCGCCTTTATAACAGGCATCAGATATGCATCAACTTCATATTCATCCTTACCTTCCGGGGTTGCCACAAAACTTACTTCTACAATATATCCGTCCGTTGCTTCCTCCGCCTGCTGAACATTGTATGAGCTCAACTCCGTCTCCAGTTCATCTTTTTCTATCTTCTCAGCACTTTTTATATCTATGCGCATATCACTTCCATCATGCCATGAGCTGACATATGGAAGATATGCACCTTCTTCCATCCCAAAAGCTTTTGCCTTCAGCTGGCCATCATCCTCCTGTATCCCTTCCTCCAGCATCTCTATCGGCTTCTCATACCCCTTGGAACCTATCACAGATGCCGTTTTTCTTCCTATACCGATCACAAGTGATATTATTATGACCAATGCCAGTACTGCAGCTACCGGGATAAGGTATATCCACACGGGTCTGGTCTTGGCAGCATGTACTGCCTTATTCTGCATCATATTGGAAGCCATATTTGCCGTTGTATTTGGGGGCACATTTGGAATCCTGTTTGACTGAACATTCTGCTGAACATTTGTTGGGATCTTCTCACCACAAAACGGGCAGAACTTTGCTCCTGGTTTAATTTGCTTTCCACATTTCATACAATAATTATTCATCACTACTCTCCTCCAGCTCAATCTTTATCCTTTTATTTCTTCATTTATTGTGTTACATCCATAGGACGATGCCCAAAGCTGGTTGGTTTTATAATTTCGCATTTTTATGTAAAATCTTCCAACCCCAACCGATATTCGTCCGATCCAATGTTCATATCCTCACTGTCATACACAGTCCTCCTCACCAGCTGTACAAAGGTTTCGGACTGCTCGCTGACAGGAAAATCAATATCCAGATCACTGATGCTTCTTCTTATCTCAAGATTATCATTCAGCACACTATATTCCTCCACATCATTTTCAGAGGTATTGCCTGCAGTATCACTTTGGTCACTGTCTTCTGTATTATTCCATATACCATTTTCTATATCAAACCATGTATCATCTTCTCTGATCTGCTTCTGGGCAATATAAGTTTCTCCCAACTGTTCGATCACCCCTTCTTTATACACAAGCTCAGATATACCTACTTCTTTTATCTGACTGTCCCTGTCCGTCTGAGAAAAATATAACATGATCGTGTTTAGTTCCTGATTCCAGGATATATCCAATACGTTCATTTCTTCCATTCCCAGACCCAGGTCATAAGATATAGCTTCCTTCCAGCCGTCGCTGTACTCATACATATCCAGATGTACCCCCGGCACCTCTTCCGGTATCCTGCTGTATCTTATCAAGAGAATCTCGTCCTGTTTATCTGCATCAAAATCAGCTTGATAAAATCCTATATATCCACTTTCACTTCCAGCCCAGATCAGATAATCCTCCCCGTCAATAGTATATGGATTCACTTCCGTTATGATCTGATTGCCAACATAAACATACGTCTCTTCTATCATATTCTTAAATGCTTCTATCGAGTGTTTCTGCTGTCCTTTATAATAATTGATCCCCGCCAGACATCCTGCTCCTACCATAGCCACAGCGGCCGTCCCTGCTATTACTTTTACAGCGGTTGCTTTCGCCGCTATTCCCGCAGTCTTTCCCATTGCTTTTCCCATGATACTTCCTGCTGCAGCACCAGCCTTACCTCCCACTGCTGCCCTCTTCGCCAACTCCACTGCCTGCGAAAGTGCCGCCGTTGGAAATGTTTTTTCACTATATCTGAGCATCCAGATAATAAATGGGATCGGTGCCATTGTATATAATTTTGTTCCCTGTTTTTCAAGTTTCAAAACTTCTTCTTTTATTTTTCGTCGTGCATAATTAAGCCTGCTTTTCACTGTGCCCGCAGAACACTCAAGTGCCGTTGCGATCTCGCCCACCGACAACTCATCATAATAATACATCAGGACCGTAAGCCGCTGCTCAGCAGAAAGAGACTGAAGAATCTCATCCATCAGTCTCTTCGTCTCACTATAATCTACAGATTCATCCGGTACGAATTCTTTCCGGTCATTTTGCAGCTGCTCCTCATATGAATCCTCAGCCTCTCCCCTCTCTATATCTGAAAAAAGCAGAGGATTCTTCTTCCTCAGAAAATCCCGGCACTTATTCGCCACGATGCAGTTAAACCAGCTTTTTAGCTTATCCGCATCCCGAAGCTTATTAAGATTGCCAAATGCAGATAAGTAAGCCTCCTGCAAAATATCACTGGCATCTTCCCTGTTCTTCACCATCTGGAGAGCAACCGAAAATCCCTGCGGATATGTCATCTCATATATTTGTTTTATAGCCTCTTGATCCCCGGCCGCTGCCTTGCCAATTATATTTTCCATGTGTTCAATCCCCTTGTATCTTTTTTATCTATCTCCTGCCCTTTTTCAAAGACAATGCAATTGCTTTATACACTTTATCCGGCTCGATCGGCTTCGACAAATGTCCATTCATCCCTGCCTGTAAAGACTTCTTTTCATCCTCATCAAATGCGTTTGCCGTCATCGCAAAGATCGGTATCTCTTTTGCATCCTCTCTGTCCAGACGTCTGATGGCTATTGTTGCTTCCAGGCCATCCATTACCGGCATACGGATATCCATCAGGATCACGTCATATTCTCCCGGCTCCGAACTCGCAAAAATATCAAATGCCTTCTTGCCGTCCTCTGCACATACAACATTCATCCTCTTCTTCTGCAGGAGTTTCATGGCGATTTCCCGATTTAGCTTATGGTCATCCACCAGCAGTGCCTTCTTTCCATCCAGCACTTCATTCATCCACTCATCTGTATCCTTCCTGCGCTCATCCTTCATCACACGATACTCATATGGGAAATCTATGATAAACCTGCTGCCCTTTCCAAGTTCGCTTTCTGCCTTTATAGAACCGCCCATAGTATCAAGGATCGTCTTCACAAGGGAAAGCCCAAGACCGGTACCGTCCACTTTGCTTGAATATTTATTTGTCTCCTGTTCAAAAGGTTCAAACATCCTTTTCATGAATTCTTCGCTCATGCCGCATCCACTGTCACTTATTATGATCTGGTCTACACTCCGCTCCTTATCAAAATACTTATTCTTGATAGAGATTGAGATTTTCCCATTTATATCAGTAAACTTGTATGCATTATTCAACAGATTGATCAATACCTGCTTTACTCTCAGTATATCCACATAGTACTGCAGTTCGTCTATCTGTGAAATATCCGGATATACAAACTCTATATTTTTCCCTTCCATCAAAGGCTTCATCATAGCGATCACAGAGTTAAATATATCTTTCGCATATACCCAGTCCGGATGTAGTTCAAACTTTCCGCTGTCTATCCTGGACATATCCAGAACATCATTGATCAGACCCAGGAGATACTGGGAAGAATCATCAATTTTATCCAGATAATCCCTTGTATCTTCCGGATTATCCTCCACATCCTTAGCCAGCCCCGTCATACCTATGATCGCATTCATCGGTGTTCTTATCTCATGAGACATGCTCGATAAAAACTTCCCTTTTGCGTCATTGGCTTTATCGGCCAATGTTACAGCTTCCGCTAACTGGACGTTCTTAAGTTCAATCTCCTGATTTTTCTTTTTCATCACTGCCGCATGAATGAATGAAAATATGATCGCTGCAATTAAAAATGCCACAACCACCAATACCAAAATCACTATACCCGGATGTTCCATCATCACCGACACGATATCCTGCTTCTGTGCTCTTATGGAAGTCTCTCGAAACAAGGCATCTATCTCATCTTCACTGACCGCATTCAGCCCTTTCATCATAACAGAAAACAGCGCTGGATCCGCATATTTTGATACCCCTATCGACAGAGAATACTTCATTGTTTGAGATATAGCAAAAGACAGCTTATTATTTTCACGCTGAGACTGATAGTATTCACTCTCATAAGAACTCATACAAGTCAGATCCGCTTTTCCCTCACGGACTGCTTCCAGACATGCTTCCATATCCGGATATTCTACATAGCTGTAACTTCCACCATATGTCTCCTCATAAAGACCGGAAAGGTAATACCCGCCAACTACAGCCATCACACCCCTATTTTTATCATACCCGCCTCTTCTGGCTTCCACTACCGTAATATCCGCAAATGACGGTGTCAGGCTTATATTATATCCGGAAGCCCATATGTAATCATAGGGAAGGCTCGCATAGATCATTGCTGTGCCATCTTCTCCCATCTGTTCCAATGAAGAAGGGGATGTCTCGGCAAACGAAAATAAAAGCCCTGTATGCGCCGAAATACGATCATAAATATCTGCGATCGTCCCGGCAAATTTTCCATTTTCATCCGTATATGACAGTGGGTAATTCTCGGCATCATATACAACTGTAACTCTTGGATTATCCTGTATATACTTTTTTTCTTCTGCAGTGAGAATGACATTATTATCAGCAACATTACTATAATATTTTTCTTCCAGTCTGACTTCAAAGTCCGGATCATTCGTCTTAACACTTACCATCGCATGATTCAGTTCACGAAGCAGATCAGTCTCATCCTCCGGAACCGCAAAGAAATAATCCTCCGGTGCAAATTTTGCAATAATGTGAAGCTGGGTATCCTGGCTTCTTGTGACTATCCTTGCATCCACTTCCCCTGCTTCCAGTGCAGCCACGACTCCTTCCTGGGTATCATAGTATAGGATCTCCGGCTGAAAATCATTTTCATCACAGTACTCCAAAAACTTTCCATTGTAGATATTGGACTTTTCAAGCCCTATGGTAAGATCATTAAAAGCTGCATAGTCCTCATAAGCGATCTGAAGATTGTTGTCATTCGTTGCAAGATATGCACAGTTTGTCCCGGAAGAAGAACTGGAATAATTCAGATAAGGTTCTCTTTCTCCTGTCTGAGCTACATTATTCATCAGATCCAGTTTTCCCTCTTCCAACATGGATACACCCTCTGAAAATGTGACCCGCACGAACTCGTATTCCCAATTTGCGTACTGAGCCAGCGCCAGCATATATTCGTAGCTGTATCCGCTGTAACTGTCTGTCACAGAATCATATTCCTGAAAGCTTGGCGCAGTATAATATCCCACGCGGACAACTCTCTTTTCACTGCTTTTTGTATCTTCCGCCGCTGATACCTGATAGGAAACACAGCATAACAAAAGCATGAAAGAAATGATCAGTAATATGTATTTTTTAGTTTTTTCTGCCATATGCTGTGCTCCTTCCCGTATCATTCCAGCCTTTCATAACTCAGCTCTTACTTGGCTGGTTCATTATCAATACTTCTGTCTGCACTCTCATTTTCTTTTTCTCCAGTAAGTCTGCTGAGTGCATCGAACAGATGCTCATAACTGATCGGTTTTGCTATATGATCGTTCATTCCAGCCGCCAGTGCCGCTGTCACATCTGAAGTAAATGCATTTGCTGTCATAGCGATGACCGGGATCGTTGCTGCTCTCGGATGCTCACTCTTTCGGATAGCCCTTGTTGCCTCATATCCGTCCATTACCGGCATCTGTACATCCATCAGGATCGCATCATATTCATTTGGATCAGATCCTACGAATGCATCAAGTGCTTCTTTTCCATTTACTGCCGGTGTTACCTTCAGCCCTGCCTTTGTAAGGATATCCAGGGCGATTTCCATATTCATCTCGTTATCTTCAGCCAAAAGCACATGCATGCCATGGAAATCTACTTTTCGTTTTTCTTTTCTCTTTTCCTCTGCAGGTTCGTATTTGCCATAGGTATTTACCAGAAGATCAAATAGTGTCGATTGGAATAACGGTTTGGATATGATCTTATTTACCCCGGCTTTTCTGGCCTCATCGATAATAGATGAATAATCATAGGATGTGGCTATGATGATCGGAATCTCTGAACCGCAGACATCTCTGATCTGTTTTGCAGTCTCCAATCCATCCATCTCTGCCATATTCCAGTCTATTATACAAAAATCATATGGATATTCTGTGGTCAATCTGTTTTTTACTCTTCTTACTGCTTTTTTTCCACTCGTCACGATATCACACTTTACACCGCATCGATCAAGCAGCTTTTGGATATATTCACAGGCGTTCTGCTCATCATCCACTACCAGGGCTCTCAGTTTTGAGAAGCTTTCTGTCGTAAGATGTGCCACACGTTTCTCCTTCGATATTCCAAATGCCAGCAGTACAGTAAATTTAGTCCCCTGCCCCTGAACACTTTCCACTTCTATGCTTCCGCCCATCATCTTCACCAGATTGTAACTGATGGACAACCCAAGGCCTGTACCTCCATAATTCTTAGCTGTAGATGCACTCTCCTGCTCGAACGGATGGAATATCCTCTTCTTATATTCTTCACTCATTCCGATTCCGGTATCCGATACAGTAAACTGCATATGTACTTTTTCCTCGTGGACACCCACCTGTCTGATATCCAGACGGACTTCCTGTCCTTCCGATGTAAACTTCACTGCATTCGACAAAAGATTCAGCATGATCTGATTTACCCTCAGCGAATCACCACGGACCCATTCCTCCGTCAGTCCCTGGATACTCACATCGAATTTGACACCTTTATTTTTAGCCTGAGCGTAGAAAATAGTGGTAAGTGAATGAACCATCTGTGTCAGATCAAAGTCATCCTCCGCTATCTTCATACGTCCGCTTTCTATAGAAGATATGTCCAGTACATCATTTATAATAGAAAGTAAATGTCTTGATGCGATCGCTGACTGTTCCAGACAGTGTGCTACTTTCTCTGTATCTTCTTTTTCATCCTTAGCGATATCAAGGTAACCGATCACTGCATTAAGAGGCGTTCTGATCTCATGGCTCATCCTAGACATGAAGTCTCCTTTGGCCTGGCTGGCACTCTCTGCCTGCTTCAGCGCATCCTTCAGGATTGCCGCATCTTCCGATACATCCTTACACAAAATACCCACCGTTTCTTTTCCATCGATAACGGATGCCAGACGGCTTACTTCTATCGTACTCGGCTGGTAATTACCATCCTCTTTTTTCCAATTCAGCATAAATCTATGAGATTTCAGCTTATACATATGCGAAAATGATCTTCTCAAAGCCTCTGGAGAAATGAAATCTTCAAACTGAGAAATCTCCACTTCATCTGTAATTCTGTCTTTGAATACATTATACAGGCTCACATAGGAATCATCCGGACATAACCTATGTGCTTTTTCATTTCCATAGAAGCTCATATTTTCCATATCCACATAGAATCTCTCCTGGAAAGCCGCATTTGAAAGAGCTGTAAGTCTTTCATCTCTTCCCTTAAACTCTCTCAAGCTGTTTTTATTCCTATGATACAGATGTATCACAAAATAAATCATAAAAATAACAAGCAGCGTAATGGCAAGAAAATCATGGATAAAAACAGACCAAAATGGTATCATCATACACGTAGTATTTCCCAATTCATCCTGACTTGTATACAGATACACGATTGATCCGTCTACCATCTTTAATTCCATTTGATCCATCTTTAGAGAAGCTTTATCTACCATATCACATAGATTCTGACTGATCACGTCATCTGCTTCAAAAACATTATGGGCGAATTCATCACTGTTATTGCTGCTGAGGATATATCCATCCGGATCATACAAAAGAAGTCTTGTTCCCGTGTACATCGGATGTCGCTCCTGCATCAGTTCCTTGATTTCCTTTGTCTTAATATCATAATCCACGTAAATTTCATCATTGTATTTTTTCACGATACTAAGCAGAATATATGGTTCTGAATCTGAAACCTGAGAATCCAAGAATGTGACATATGGTGCTACTATGGCTGTCTTTCCATCAGCCTCTTCCGCAGTCTGATACCAACGTCTGGTCGTCGGATCATAATCCGAATAATCGCCATACGACCAGCTTCGGGCAAAATCTCCCTTATAGGTAAAACTGATCCCATCATATATATCTGAACCCATCGCCTCGCTAAGAGGTTCATCCTGACTTTTCAGCCAGGCATCCATCTCTTCAAAAGATGGATTTTCCTTTATTTTCTCCGATACCTGATGATATGCCGTATCAAAGAGTCTCACATATTCTTCCATTAAGATATTGTAATCTGACTTCACATCTGACGCGTAGGCTTCCGCCTGATCAGCCAGATTCGTTATGCTTATTACAATTACAACAATTGCTATACAGCAGGTAAAGATGATTTCCAGGATCAATGCCCTCTTATTATTCATTATCTGCTGTATATACTTCTCATCCAAGTTGTTTTTATCACTCATATCACTTCCCCCTTTTCCCTTACGGGTATAAAGCCATTATATGCTTAATCCAGAAAGCCTTCAAGAATCAGACTCTTTGTTTTTCCAAATATTCCCTCCGGCAGATTTTTCTGGTTTCAATCATATATAGTCATTATAATCTTTATAAGAAGGCTCTTCAATGAGAACGTCTGTAAAATAATGTAAAAAAGAGTGGGCTGGGACTGTACCCGGCTCACTCTTTACATCACATCCATTTTTATTTGTCGATCATTTTAATACCACAGATTTGCGGTTGTGATCCGATGAGCTACTTTTCCTCCTCTTTACGGAGCAAGCCATCAAGAATCCCGATGAAATGAGCAATGCTGCCAGATAAAAATCATATCCTGTGGTATCCCCTGTCTTCACAGGTTTTGTATCTGACTGCGTGTTCTCTTTCCGGCTCTGATAATTGTTGGTAAAAACCATGTTCTCCCATTTTCCCTGCTGCCCGTCTTTTCCTATGATCATATAAGCTTCCTGCTCATACAAACTGTCTTTGTTGAGTACAGCGATCTTCAGCGTATAAACAGAGGAATCATATTGACAATTTTTCTGCGTTCCAGTTTTCTGCGATATCCTATAATAATATTCTCCCACCCCCGGAAAATAAATGGTCCCAAAACTTGCTGTTCCCTCTGCCGGTGCTTTGATCTCCATCTTGTCGTCCACACTGCCCTGGGGCATAGGATTGATCGGATCAAGTGCCTGCAGGATATAAATATTGTCAGATGCTGAACTTGGCTTTTCTCCCGTGATCACGCTGTTTACTGACACTTTTACAGAAGCGCCTGTCTCTGCCTGCACGACATCAAAAGAGGAAAAGATCACGAAGACCACGCATATGACCGCCAGCACTATTTCTCCGCCTTTTCTTTTCATGTTTCCTGTTCCTCCTCTTTTCTCATTCAGGCCTGATCTTTCCGATCAGCACTGCCCTTTTTGTTCCCATTGCCTCTGTACAAGTGGATAATGCAATGATCTGGTCCGACGCCGTTATCCCCGACTCCCGGTAATATACCGCTTCCTGCTTTATATAAGATAGCAGTACACCCATCTCTTCTTCAGACTGAGACACCGGTGTATACAGATACGGATCATGCCCGTCTGCATCCAAATATGCAAAAAACTCAATCGGGTATGCCACATCACCTGGAAGCATAAGTTTCCCCGTCTTATGTCCTTCAAAAAAATCCTTTTTCTGAAATTCCAGAACATCACTGAACATAGCACCCATCGCCATATGATGTCCAAATAATATATTGTATCTATCTACAAACTCCCTGCTGTTTCGATAATCCAGAAAGACGCTTCCTGCTGCAGAATATTCACCAAATGCAT
The DNA here is from genome assembly GCA_009929525.1 of Clostridia bacterium. GTDB lineage: Bacteria > Bacillota > Clostridia > Lachnospirales > Lachnospiraceae > Oliverpabstia. Next base: position 22,292 of record SAAH01000030.1, read on the forward strand.
CCTTATCAAGATATTCCATATTGTCTTTTCCCTGAACCACCGGATAATCAATATTTGTATCATCTACTGTGATCCATGCACATACATCAGGATTGATCTTCATCAGTTCCTCAAGCCCCAGTTCATTTCCCGGTTTATATGGAAGCAGTCTTTCTGAAGATGCCCCATGTAAAAGCCGCCATGCATCATACAAAGCATAAGCACTAAAGAACAGCACAAGGATCATAAACAGCGCAATGATACGCCTGAATACTATATTTCCTGCCCGGGCAACGTGTCCGGGCAGGGTTAATCTTCTGTTCTCCATCCATTTTGGCCTGCATCTTACAGACCTGCTTCTACTCTGTTGCTTTTTTTCTTTTTCAGCAGTACATATGCTATGATGCCGATAAGGACTGCTCCTGCTGCCAATATGTAAGGAAGGATTGAGATGATCATACCAGTTGGTGTCACATAATCTTTGTAGTTGACATAATCGATCGTGATATCTTCCATCGTGCCGGCTTTCACTTTCTGATCTGCTTCCGTTGCCGCTGTTCCTGTCTTTAATGTTCCTGCATCATCCTGGATACCCAGTGACTTCATTGTACCTGTAACTGTAAGTGCTGCATTTTCTTTCGCTTCTTCAGGTCTTCCATTTGTTCCCACATTATCATTAAAGAGATATTTGCCGCCGTTTTCAGTAATCTTATCTTCCGTTTTATGTCCTGCTGTATAAGTTGCCATAGCGGTATAATCATTAGTACCTGCGTTCTCTGTTACCGTATAGCTTGCCTGATTAGATAAACCGATGATTTTAAATGAATATCCATCTTTCAAAGTCAGTGTTTCATTTGCATTATTAGTTGCTGTAAATGGTATGCCCGTTCCCAGTGCTGTCTCAGCCTGTTCCTTGGTCAATTCTGTCGTTCCCTTAAAATACTTGATCTCGAACTCATGATCTGCCACTCCGCCTTCAACACCAGGAGTCCATGCACCATCTGCTACATTGACGGTATATGTAAATTTATCTTCTTTACTTGCATAGTTACCAGTTACCTTTTTTGATACACTCAGATCTTTTGTCTCATATATATTTGTAAATGGATATTTGATCGTCATGTTCGTCGGTACTGCATTATCCGGAGTACTTGTGATAGAAGTCTTTCCGGCTGCAGCATCATTTCCGTCTGCGGTTGCTTCCTCTGAAGTATTGTCTCCGTTGGGATTCCAACCCTCTGGTCTTGTTGTATCTGTTACGTCTGATTCATTACCCGTGATATCTCCGCCTGGCATATTAGCTGTACCTTTCCATGCAGTGATATTTGCGATCGTTGTAAGTCCGCTTGGTGTGCCATCATCATTTAAAACATTCTTTACATAGACATTGATAAAGTAAGTATCTTCATCATAAGTCACACCGTCTGCTGTACTATCTTTTTTCTCTGTAACTGTATAAGTATAGACACCTGGTCTTGTGGCGTTCGCCTCATTCAGATTGTTCTGGATCGGAATCACAACGGTTCCGCTTCCACTCTTTGACCGTGCAGCACCCGCTGCTGCTGCATCTGGAGTTACAACTACAGTAGCTGTCCATTTGTTCGTACCATCTGCCGCTACTGTTGCTGTTCCGTTTGTACCATCTGTAAGATTTGGAGCCGGTACATCCGTTACAGCTTCATCTGTAATCTGATCACTTGCCGGAGAGAAAGAGATTCTTTCCAACTCCCATGTAAAGCTGTCTTTTGTCGGAAGATTTCCTGTTCCATCCAGATAAAAATACTTGTTCAGATCGATCGTTGCTGTTGTAACCGGTGTAGCAGTAGTATCTGACACTGCTGCCATAGCTGTGATCCCTTTACCTAAAAACATCACTGCTGCTGTTGCTACTACCATCAATAATGACAGTATTCTTTTTTTCATTTTCATCATTTTGTCCCTCGCTTTTTTGTTGTTTAGATTCCTCTTTTTCGAAAGAATCCGATTATTTTTCCTTCTATTTCATCGGCTTTTATCTCACCCAGTCTGCGGCTGTCCATAGCCGCCATGCGATAATCCCCGAGTATAAAGTATTCACCTTCCCCCACTGTATAAGGAAAGGTCAGAGTAGAATTCTCCTTCTTGGTCGGATAGAATATCTCTTCCTGAGTAACTGATCCATTGATCAGGAGATCTCCCTCTTCATTCATATCTACTGTGTCACCTTCTGATGCAGTGATGCGGCCGTAATAATGCACCCCGTCCTTTTCATAAAACACCACATCCGTCAGGACAAATGATCTGTCCAACCGGTAAAATAAAACCAGATCTCCATCCTTAAGTGACGGACTCATATCATTTCCTTCTGTTATATTAATTCCCCATACGAAACGGAACGCTGCCGTCAATATCAGCACAAGAAAAAATATTTTCCCAAGCAAATGATAAATCTCATCTGCCGAGTCGGCCTTCATCCTTTTTTGTGCAATAACCTCTTCGGGTGTCAACCTTTGTCTGCCTGTTTTTTTAGCCACCGGCACCACCCATATCCTTCTGTCCTGATGACTGCATATATATTAGAAGCTTCTTCTCCAGTTCTGCTATCTGCCTGTCCTTTTCTTTTTGAAGAATCTGATTCGCAAGCTGCTGTTCTTCTATCACTTCTGCATACTCCTTTTGCAGCCGTTCCAGCTTCTGCCACATATCTGCCGGACTGATCCCGCCAAATACCCTTCTCTTAAACCGGGTATTTTGAAGAAGGAGAGCAATCTCTTCCATACTTTTTGCCATATTGGTCATCCTCCTTTTATAGTCCATTTCCGGGTGATCCACCCCTGCTGTTTACTGCTGCTTTTTTCCTCTTTTTCCCGATACAGATGCCAAATCCTGTCCCTGTGGTCAAGAGGACTGCCATCACAGCCAGAAGGTATGGCCAGATGGAAAATGGTTTTTCCCCTGTAGGTGTTACCATCTCCCAATGATTACGGTATGACACTTTATTCGTTGTCTCATCCAGAACTCCCTGTGTCGTTCTTTCTGACCTGTCCTGATTCTGTACAAAGGATACCGGCAGCTTGGCTGAAGCCGTCGCACCCACCACATTTCCATTTACTTCTACACTGGTGACATATTTGTCAAAATCAGGATTTGCCTGAGCACCTTTTCCCCGCAGTTCTGCTATGGTGTACTTCACACCTTTAGGTATTCCCTTAATGGTGATCTTCTCCTTTTGTCCCAACGTGATCGTGCTGCTTTTTACTCCGCCTGTTGATGCATCATATTCCAGTGTTCCTGCATCTGCATCTGTTCCTTTATCATAAGGAATACTGACATCCTTCCCTCTGTGGGTTTCCAGTGCTACGCTAAAATTAAAGACATCACTGCTGTTGGCATAGCTTCCTGTGATCAATTTTTCCAACGTCAGGTCATAACTTTCCACCCAAAAATCCACCTGGATGTTATACATGGTATCGTTGATATATGCAGTCACTTCTTCTGCTGTTTCATTTCCATCTGCATCTACTGTCACCATGCCCTCTGTCGTTTCAGTTCCGGCTCCTTCTGCCATATCATAGGCGTCCGGAAGATTTGCCAGCTTTTCAAATGCCAGATAGAGATTTCCATCTGAGTCTTCCTGGACTTTATAGATCAGTTTTACTCTCTGTGTCTCCGTCACTTCCCGGATTCCTTCAGCACCATAATCCTGATTAATAACTGTATAGTACTGAGTCGTAACAGCGATCTCATCTCCTGCTGCGATCCCCTCTGCCGTTTTTTTCACCAGTTCTCCGGTTCCCATGATGTCTCCGTTCCGGGCAGTCATGGTTACCTTCATCTTTTGGATGTTGATATCCGGATTCAGCTTCTTCCACACGGCTGCAGAATCGTTAGTATATCCAATTGATGCATCTTTGCTTGTTACATAAGTATCGCTCCCAGGAAGCCCTGTACCCGCAGGTCCATAAACGGCACTATCCACTGTCGCATCGCCTGTAAGATCATAATTAGGAGTATAGGTTCCCGGTACAAATGGATCTGCCGGATCTGGCGTATAATCATCCTTAACCGGCTCCAGCATTAAGGCATATGGATTTTTCGAAGTGACCGGATATTCATCTGTCTCACCCGGTGCTGAATTATATACATTCATATACATGTTATAGAGCCCTGGACTGATAGTCGCCACCTTATTATCGGTACGATATCTTCCGTCCTTCATAACCCAGTAATAACTCAATATATATTTTTTCATTGTTGCAGTATCTGGATAGAGAGGAATCTCTCCATTCCATTTTTGCTCATCTATGGTTGTTCCCGTATCCGTTCCAGCACCTGTTACTTTCACAGAAATATCTTCCACATAGGAATCCATCCCTTCATCTGCTGTACCCGGTGTAACACATTTTCTAAGAAATGTTCCCAGATTTCCATCACTGTCTGTCTCGGTCCGCCAATAATATTCCGGCTGTCTGGAATGATCAGTATAAGCATCTCCATTTGCATTCGCCGCCCAGATCAGATTGTTTGGTTCCGTTCTTGTATCTTTGTCAAAACTTTGTTTCACTTTCCATATCTCTGTATAGAGCCATCCGTCATAGTAAGCCACTTCATTTCCAGATTCATCTTTTCGATTCATGTTATAGGTTGTGGCCGCATAAAATGCATCGGTGAACTCCCCCTCTTTAGATGATTCCTTCTCTGTGGCATATCCGCCAATCTCTGTTTTTGACCAGATTTTATCATTATCCAGTCCAACTACCAGATTCGGTACCACGGATATACTTCCTGTAAGACTTACATCTGCACGATGATCATATTTTGTTCCCGCATAAACATACTGATCGCTTCCTGCACCAACTGCCATGACCGATATGAGACGCATCACTCTTTTCCCTGATCCGGAACTGTCTTTTACATCCGCCCAGTCCATCCCCGGATTTGTGATCATAGCTAAATGATGGCTTGCGTTCTCATAAGTAAAGGATGATACCTTTTCTGTGGTTCCAGTCCGTTTATCTGTCATGTCTACAGTTTTGGTATCTCCAAACCTTGATGTAAATGCAGATGAAGCTGTAAGCCTGGCATCCGTAGTCATTGACCTTACTGTATCGTAACTCTCTTTTCCCAGCTTATGATTTCCTGATGTATGATCCATAATGGTATCATCGCTGCTTCTTACTCCCAAGGACGACCAGGTATATCCCTCTGCCCAGTTATTCAATGCTGCCGTAGACGCAGATGCTTTCGAGTAACTTGCTGCAGTCTGGCATTGTTTAGCATTCCATCCATTTCCCACACTCGCATTGGCAAATACATTAAGCTGCGGATAATATCCACTTTGATAACTCCAATGACTATTATCCGAAAATCCCCGGAATCCCTCTGTGGCTCCTGCATCGTATGTCCCGGAAGCCAAGCCATATACTACCGTTCCATCCTTTTTTTGATACTGAGAAGTTAATACACCACTTACGTTTCCCACCTGACTTGGCACTGTATTTCCATACTGGTATTCCGCGACCATCTTCTCCCGCATAGCAGTCGTCTGCTTGTCATAGTAACAATTTCCTGCAGTCACATCATTGGTTCCCCTACCAGATTCTACAGAAGAGAAGAAACCGCCGTCATGCCGTACCTCCTGGGCCGTCGCCGAATCGGAAGCAGATACATTAATATCTCCTACTTCTCCCGCCGCATAGCAGTCAGTAAACTTGTAATTTGTAAGCCTTGGATACTGTCCCATCGTCGCAGTAGAGTGAAATCCTCCCATATACTGGGATTCCTCTCTGAGACCAACCAGCGTTGTTGAATAACATCTGGTGATATTGGCATTTCCATATACACCTGAATTGGAGGTTGCCGAGGAAAATCCTCCGCATCGGCAAAATCCTTCCAGCTTTCCAGTTGAAAAGCAATTGGTGATATCTCCTGAAAATAATCCAACAAATCCACCCGAATCTACCGCCGCATACATATCAACCTCTGCAAAGCAGTTCGTGATCGTTGCAATCCCGCTTTCACCTTCCGCCAAAGTATGATGGAAGCTGTCCACCGAACCCACATTACATGACATAAAGCCACCGGAATGACCTCCATAAGTGGCGATCAGAGTATCGATCACATAGGTATTACTGGTTGTCCCCATATAATTTCCTACCGTCAGACCTGCTGCATGATTGCCTCCATATATATAATTTCCTTCGAGACTACATTGGGTAACTGTCGCTCCTCGGATTGCAGGCTTACCACCCATATTATTTGTATTCAGGTTAAATACCCCCATAGGTGAAACATTAGATTCCTGCATCCCACTGTAAAATAATGAATGATCGATCGTCACATTGGATATCGTACTGGGTTTTCTGATCGCCCAATTTCCAATTGCCGCCTCTGTCTTTCCCAATATTCCTACAGAAGGCGCTTTCGAATCTTTCGATGCGACTATCATTGCACTTTCAAACTTTATGTCCGATACTTCCATTCCACCGGTTGCTATCACCATCCCTGCACCGTGATACTGATTATTCTCCGGTGTTGTTCCTATTACACCACTCTCATTTTTCTGGTGAAACTTTCCAAAATTATAAATCGTATGATTGTTTCCATTGATCTGAAGCCTTGGATATCCCGCCTGATATAAAGAAACAGTTGTCCAGTTTTGGGTAGCACCATCCAGATTGATATCATTTTGCAGATTGATCACAATCTGCGTATATGTTTTGATCTTATTCACAGCTTCATGCTCCAGAGCATATCGAAGCTGTTCTCCGTAATAAACTGTATATGTTATGGTTTTACCGCTTATCGAAGACGTCGGGATCACATCCGGCTCATTCTCCGGCAAATGTTCTGCTGATGCCGGCATAAAAGATGCTGTTCCTCCCCACTTTTTCAAAACATTTCCTAAACTATCTTTTGGATCCACTGTCCACGAAAACTTATCCAATGCCTTATATTTCCATATTCTGTTTACATACTTCCACCACGCATAGCTAAGCCCGATGTCACTTGCTTCTTGTCCCGTGATAATTCCCGTATTATAGATCTCCGTATCTGCTTTAGCACTAATTTCGTCGATTTCAGCCTGCATGTAGTTCATCATAAGTAAACTGTTTTCGCCTTCTGTCGCTCTCGCAGACATTACCTTACTTACTAATACCGCCCCTGCTGCCATATAGATTTCAGCATCCGATGCCGATGTGATCAGTACTGTTCCATCCGGCATAGTGAGGATCACTGCTTCCTCTCCATATAATACGCACGCCTGATTCTCCGGATCATGAACTCCAACCAGTTCTCCACTCTCGTCCCTGCATGTACAGGTAACTGCCACAATGACCATAATTGTTGGTATCTCACAGCTTATGACATACTGTTCTTCCGGGAAAACTGCCTGAAAATCATAACACCCCTTTTCCTCTGGAAGATAATTTTCACATTCCCATGTTACAGGAACTTCTACATTTTGCCCTAAGCTGTCTGTCGCCAGTATATAGTCTGGCAACATCAACTCTTCCTGTAGTGTACCCGGCACTATGACTATCGTCTCACAGGTTTCAAATTCTGTAATTTCTATAGACTCTATGTTCTCCTGATCCTCCAATGAATCATCCTGACCGCCTTGTAAGACATCTTCTGGTCCAGATCCTGTCTCTCCATTCGCATCACCCTCAGATCCCTGCTGCGGCTGATCCAAATCTCCTTCTGCATCACCACCAGCTGCCGGATCGTCTCCAGGCTGATCATTCGTTGGTGGATCATTCTCAGTTGATCCATTCGCTGCTGAACCACTCTCCGCTGAACCATTCTCTGTCGGACCATTTCCCGCCGGACCACCTTCGGCTGACCCATTTTCTATCGCACCGTTCTCAGCTGAGTTATCTGGCGATGCTCCATAACCTGCCTGATCACTTCCGATCAGACTATTTTCCTGCACTTCTGCAGTGATCTGAGGGAGCACAGCATTAGATTCCGCAAGGATCGCAAAAGGATCTGAGATCATCATCACAGCCATTAGCCAACTTAGTGCCACCCATTTTTTCTTGTTTTTTATCATATCGAATCCCTTGGCTTTCATTACACTTTATGTAATTTTTATTTTTTTAATTTATTCTCACTGTTTTTTTCCGGATCGGAGCCCCGGTACTTTTTAACAAAAGGCATATGCAGCTCTTCGACCGCCCTTATCCTTATGTCTGTAGCCTCTTCTTCCGTATTAAAAGTTCCCAGATATATCCGTTCCCCCTTAAAGCCGATATGGGCAGAGTACCTTCCATTTTTTGTGATATGGACACCACAGATTCCTGATTTACTCTCTGGTCTGGCAGGTTTTTGCCCTAGCCGTTCGATGCAGGTTCCTTCTACTCTGTGAAGACGTTCGCCCACTGTTTTCATGGCCTCCTTTTTCCTGCAGCCACAACTGATCTGCCTGCCATGTACAAGGATATTTTCCGATACCTCCACACGATTTCCACACTGACACTCACATTCCCAAATGACCGAACCCTGTTTTGTTCTCTTCTCTGTTGGACTTTTTACGGTCAGAAGGCCTTTCTGATATCCATACAAAGACACGCGGTTATAATTTTTCTGACATCCGCAGCTTGTCTTTTTCCTTCTATTGATATCGCCGGTATCCATCCATATTTCTCCGCCGCATTCGCAGGTGAGATGCCACATCTTTTTCCCGCCTGTATCCTTTTTGTCTGCCAATGCATCCACCGTCAGCATCCCCAGTTTTCTTCCTATCAGATTCTGATTATGCTTTTTGTAACCGTTGACGCAGCCGCAGCTGATCAATGTTCTCCTCTTCAGTTTTTTTGAAGAAGCATATACGACATTTCCACAGACACACTCACATTTCCAGACGATGTATCCGCTTTCCCTTTCCTCTGTTGGCTCCAGCAAGGTCAGGTTTTCTATTTTTTCTCCACTCTTCAATTCCCTTGTTCCCATTACTTCACCACTCTCTTTCCTCTCATGTAATCCTTATGCCAGCCGGCAGTATCTCTGCCGCCTCGCATAAAAATTACATTATTTGATTCTTTCAGCAGCCGAAGCCGCTGAAAGAATCTTTTTATTATTGTTTTACTCTGCTGCTAAATTTTTTATGAGCTGAAGATATATTTTTCTTGTTGTGCTGTCTTGCCTGCCTGAATCAAACTTTACATGAGAAAGATACTGATACAGATCCAACCACTGCTCAACGCCATATCGCTCTGTATCCAATTTTCTCAGTGCTTTACATATGCTATAGGAATTACATCTCCTCAGGTCAGATACATACAGCAAACGCATCTTCTGTTTCAGGTCTTCAAATAAATCTTCAGCTTCTTTCGTTTTTTCTTTCTCCATGTACATTTCCCTTTCACACTCAAACAGTTTGGAATAAAAAATGCCCCGCACGGCAGGCAAAGCCGTTCGTACAAGGCACCATCTTCTTTTTTATCTTCTTCTTACTTTTCTTGCTATGAACAGCAAAAACACCACGATTGCGGATAGAACCACTAAACTGATCCATAGTATCAGATTGTTTGCATCCCCAGTTTTGACTGCGGATACTACCTTGTTTATCAGCCCATTATTATTGCTTTCATATTTTCCATTATTGGTTTCACTTGGCAGTTCCTCTGCTTCAAAAAGCCAATTTATCTCTGCTCTCAGGTTCTCAATGTCCTTATCTGTCACTTCTGCTCCAAGGGTCAGTTTTACAACTATGTTTTCCTGCGCGCCCTCTGCAAAAGTTCCAAGCTCCACACCGTTCTTTAATGTTCCTGTATAATCGCGAGTTCCATGAGTTACTGTAAGGGAAATTCGATCAGCACTTACACCCGTCTGATAATCTGCATTATCTTTCAGTGAAGACAGCTTTATGCTTACTTTACCCTTTTTCATATTCTGCACTTTTACAGTTACATTTTGTGTTAATGTGTCTCCCGGCATTACATCCTTGAACTCCGGAAACAAATCCACAAGTTCATTGTCTGCATACGGTGCTGCTGATTCTGTCCTGAATCTGTGTTCGTCTCCCTGATAAATCACAGTAGGGACTTCTGCAGCGTGGACAGATGTAAAAGATAAACCTGCGATTAAAGTACATAGAACTGCACCTATACAGCTTTTTATCAATCTTTTATTCATTGCTTACCCCTGCTCCATCCTGCTCCGCTAATGCCTGAACATTTTCTTCTGAAACATTTTCCTGTGTTGACTTAATCTCTGCTTCTGACTCGATATCTGCTTCTGGTATGATCACTTCCACTTTCGGCTCTGATTCTCCCGCCTCTGGCTCTTGATCTGTCACCGCTGATTCCGGACTTACTAATCCTGGATCTGCTGCTGAACCTGATACGTTAGCTCCATCCACTGCCTGACTCTGATCTGGTGTATTTTCTTCTGCTGTCACAGTTTCTGCATCCTCTTGCTGGATTGTTGCCGATGATGGAATATCCTTCGATACGCTGAATGTTGTCCTCAGCAGTTCAGAGGTAGATGTCATATAGGAGAGGGTTTCACCTGCCGGCATCAAAATGACCGAACATACGGATACAGAAAGCAGGACTGCTAATATTTTTTTAATTTTCACGTTTTCTTCCTCCCTGAAAAGCATCTATTTCATGCTTTATGGTGTATCAGACGGCCAACCATTTGCTTCCAGAACATTGCCGCTTTTATCAGCATTATTCTTTATCTGCACAGATTCACCGATCACGTTAACATCAACATTTGCACCTGCATATTCATCTGCCATCACTTCTGAAAAACTCACCTGCGTAAACAAAGGCTCGGTTTTCTCTCCTGACTTTACAGGATAAGAATAGTAATACCATCCATCATTTCCATTAATCCAATTAGAATTGAAATCAAGCGTAATAACGCTTGATTCCAATCTGTTTGTTCCATCCTGCGAAAGGATTTGAATGTCTGTTTTTGCCCTCATCCAGGAATCTGAATGTCCAATATTGCTCAGTCGGGGAATCTTTGATACAACTGCTCCAGGTACGATATCTCCGATCGTTGTCTCCGGATATGCCTCTTCATTTCCATTGATATCTATACGTGTCTCCACAATCTTTAAGTCGACACTTCCTGTCGTTATAACATTCGTGGTTTCCAATCGAGCTGTGATAAAAGCAAATGTTCCTGTTCCCATGATTGCACTTGTCAGAAGAAGGATGGATGTAAGCAAAACAATTTTCTTTTTACTTCTCATAATTTGAATTCCACCTTTTCTTTTATCAGCCGCCCGAAGGCTCCCATAACTCTTTGTCATACGCTGCATTTGTTCCCGGTGTTCCAAAGGCTGTTGTTAATGCTGTCTCCGGGTCTGTAAATCCGGTGATTGCCACTGCTTCTGCTCTACATACGACACTAAATATGTCTCCATATACCTCAGCAATTCCATAATTCTTATCCCAAAGATCTCCATTGGTAACTGCATCCTCCAGATATACACTTCGGATAAATGGATATGTTGTTTTGGTATCTGTCTGCAACACTTTCTTATATACCGCAACATAAATGTTGTAATCCATACCACCAGTGTCCTTATATACATAAGTTGGTTTATGAGTTGCTGGATCATCCAGCCACTTCCACTCATCGTTATATCCCGCTTCTGTATCATGATCAAAACAGAATAAACTGTACTTATCTATCAGCACGTTTTTATTACCAAACTTATCTATTGGAAGAATTTTTCCTGTATTTTCGTGATCTCCTGGTGTATCAAGAATTGCTGGAATAGCCACATGTACGCGGACATAAACCGGATCTGAATCACTTTCACACTGTACCCATACTTTATTCTTTATAGAATTTGCATATGTTCCATCATCGCGAATTCCAGATACCGGTACTAAATAACCAGATCCATACTCTGTCGGCAGTGTAATGTCAATCTTCGCCTCTGGCTCCGTTTCCTCAACTTTAGCCGTAAAATGATTTGTGACACCTTCTGCATCTGTCAGATAAGCCAGAGTAGATTTCGATATATTGCTGAGGAATAAAATCCCCAGCAATGCTATTACCGTTATTTTCTTTTTCATGGCTCATCACTTTCTGATTTGAATTTACGGTGTTACTACAGGTGTAGGATCTGTTATTACTACATCATCTTTTGTAGGATCTGCAGCATTAACTGTATCGAAGTCTGCTACATAGCTATCACTAAGTGCTGGATAAGCTGCAGCGAACGCTTCAAATGGTGTAGCAAATTCATCTGCCTGTACACCTTCTACTGCAATCTTCAGATTCCATCCAGCATCTCCAAGTTTAGAGTTGATATCTGCCAGATCTTCTGGTGTAACAGCCTGATCCATATATACGCTGTGGATTGCATCGTATTTAGTTTTCGTATCTCCAGTGCTGCTTAATTTATCTTTGTAAGTTGCAACATAAACACGGTAAGCAACTCCATCAATTGTTGTATTATACATATTGTCATACAGCTTAGATGTCATATCTTTACCCCAGGTCCAATAATTTCCATACGCTGAAGTTGTTGCATGATTATAATGTAATGGCTGATATGTTTTTTTAGCTGCATTGGTATAGCTTGCTAAAACTTCCGGAATAGCTACATGTACTCTGACATAGGTATCCACTACATCTGCACCATCTTTAAGTGATACATCAACTCTTTTTTCTACACGATTTTCTTTACTACCACCTGCATTTTGGTTTGTAGAAGGAATCAATAATGCATCCTCATCAAATGTCTCTTCCAGTACAACATCAACTTTTCCTACCTGAAATTTGTTTGTTGTTCCCTCTTTGTCAGTCAGGAATGCTAAAGTACCTCCGATTAATGTTGTTGCTACCAGTGATCCTGCTAACAGCATTGTTGCTAATTTCTTTTTGTTTACTCCCATAATAATTTGTACTCCTTTCTTTTTGTGTACATTGATTGATATTAGGATTTATACGATCGCCTGTTTATTATTTTTGTATTCAGGCGCAATCCTCACTTTTAGGATTTCTTTCACTTGCACTTACTTTTTCTTTCTTATCATCTTCTTTACTTACAGCCCTCAAAACATCCGGTGTGAACATAAGAATAATAAAAACTACCACTCCCGCTATCACCAGATATCTTCCTGATGAATTCATAACGAAATCTGACACATAACCAAGATACGGTATGGTGTACACCGGCGTTCCTATAAGGTTTCCGTACAATACCGGATTACTGTCCTCATATTCATTTGCATCGCCTTTTGTGTAGAATTTCTTTTCTGTCACATCATTTCTTACAACTCGGTGTGTTGCAACAGTGAGATTTTCATCCATGACAAAGGTAATAGCCTGACCTTCTGTGATATCCTCCGGATCAGCATCCTTTACATAGATCAAGGAACCTGTGTGATAGGTTGGCTCCATACTTCCACTGAGTACACTGTAAGGCTGCAGACCAAATAATCGGACACCTGCCAGAGCGATTGCAAGCAAAGCAAGCAGAAGTATAATGATGACGCTAACGAATCCCCATATTTTCTTTAATGCTTTCATTTGCTGCTCCTCATTCTTTGATTTTTAAGTATTACTTTTGTTTCTCTCTTGCAAGGCTAATGATAGCCATCACACATCTCATCTTCAACGAAGTTGTAAAAAATGAAGGCGAGATTGTAATAATTAAAAGTTCTATTTTTTCCGTAGCAGCCAATGAAAAAGTGATCAAAATTCATTTAGTGATTCACAAACGGGTACATAAAATGGCGTATTCGACTAAAAATAATTAACAAATCCTTGAGTTTCCGCAAAATGTAATTTCAAAAGAGATAACTTCTTCTAAAGTACCAATCTGTCCTATTTTTGAAAAAAATGAAAAGACAGTATTGTGA
>SAAH01000151.1 GCA_009929525.1 Clostridia bacterium
AAAAAAGCATGGAATTAATGCTTACAAAGCAATTCAAAATGCAATAGCAGGTACCCCAGAAATCACTTTTGACTAATGGGGTACTGAACAGTTACGAATTTTGATAAGTATATTGCGTAAATTTGAAGAAAAATTGAATATGTGAGGCAAAAAATAAGTGTTTTGGTGTATATGACTTGGTGGAAGAGCAGGAGCAGGGAAAATAGCAAGAAGATTAGATTTTGATCATGAAAAATAGTATCGAATAGTTTTTTCTATCACATCAGAACTAAGAGGATTATCCTTTGTTTCAAAAGTTGTAATAAGGTTTATTGAGGGAATGATATTGTAAGAAGTGTACAACTCAAGTTTTGCATATGCATTTTTGGCGTAGGAGGGATTATCCATCATGCCAAAATGCTCCCAATAGTATATCTCCTGAGTAAGGGGATGCAGAAGTGTAAAGTCCGGAAAAATAGTGACATCATCTAATTCAAGAGCACATTCATATCGAAAAGGAATCTTGTTAGTATATAAAGCCATATCAATAAGTGCCTCAGATTTGGAACGAACAATATTTCCAGATACAGATTTGAGAATTAATTGTTCTGGATACTTGGTGCTTTTTTCAAAGGAGAGTTTCGACCAGTCAAGTGATTCCTGAGAGGATATTTCAAAATGGGGAGCAAGAAGGGCTTTGTAATGTGGATCGCTTAATAGTTTTTCTGCAGCTTCGGATTCAGTGGAATGATGTCTTATATAGAAGTTTAGAGCTTTTTGCTCGTGAATCAGTTCTTTTAGCTTTAAAGATATATATTTTCTTTTGGCTAGATCTTCGGCGTAAGATTTTTTTGATTTTGGGATATAAGTGAGGGAATTTCCATCGTTTACATACCACTTTGAGCGCGATTGATATTTGGTTATAATGAGCTTTCCAGGTGGAAGAGAAGCAAGTTGATTTTGGAGAGACTCAATTTTGGTATTAAGCCGGGACAACTCGGCAAGTATTTGTTCGTAAATCGTATAAATGACCTCCTTTACAAAGTATATCGTTATTGATCAAATGGTTACGGCTTATTATAGCAATCTGGTTATTGATTTGTAAATAAACCTATAAAATTTTAAAGAACTTTCCGGAAATTTTAGTTTCCAAGGTGGGAGAATGACAGGTATGGACCGAATTAGTAAAGAACTATTATAAAAAATACTATAAATAGTGTAACCACAATAAAGTGGCTATAAAAAAACGTCCCCAGGACGATAAAGGAACGCACGGGGTACATATAAAGAAAATGATTTCCATGCCTCATTTGCTAGCTAAAATGGTTGTGGAATGCAAAAAAAGATAGGATAATTCGATGTGAAGAGGCATATAGGCACATAGTTGATTTCCCTGCCACGACGAGAAGTATAATGCGAGGCGGGATGGACAGGTCTGCTTCTATTTGCCTCGTAGAATCAAAAAAGAACATATTTTCTTAAGAAAGCTAGTTGAATTGATTTGCATCGAGGCAGAGATATAACATTTGGACGCATATAGACCGCATAGGTTCATTTGGGCAAGATGATTTGCCAGTGTGGATTATATGAAAGGCAAAAGGTAAAAAGTGAGATGATTTGCCGCCATAGAGTTCATGAATGGGAAGATTCGCCAATGTCGAATCGTACAACCTCATTTCAACTCCAGGTAGAATATTCCGCCAATTCTCCCTTATCAAGTTATTGTTTATTCCCAGTGAAACAAGTATTATGAAAGAAAAAATGGAGGTAATGTGAATGTTGAACAGTATCAAAGTTGGAAATTTCATAATGCAAAAGCGGAAGATGCTGGGGCTTACTCAGCAGCAGTTGGCAGATAGATTGAAAGTTTCTTTTCAGGCGGTTTCCAAGTGGGAAACGGGAACTACATATCCAAATGTGGAGATCCTTTATGATCTGGCGATCGCATTGGGTGTATCGGTGGATGAAATATTGATAGGATGTGACAAAGCGGAAGACGGGTTGTCCTACAGCAAGGCTGGTATTGACATTACATACACAGATACGATAAAAAAAGAAATGGCAAAACATCTTGAAACAAATGATAAAAGGGTGATGAACGGTCTGGGACCATTTGCATCGCTGTATGACATTGACTTTCCAAACATCAAAGAGCCGGTGCTGGTGCTGAAGTCAGAGGAGCCGGGATCCAAGCAGAAGCTGGCTATGGAGTATGGATATACCGAGTCGATCTGCCATGATATGATCAATCATCTGGTCAACGATATCGTTGTGATGGGAGCGAAACCTCTGGCAGTTTTAGATACGATCGTGTGTGGAAATGCTGAGAAGGATACGATCAAGAGTCTTGTTAAGGGAGTTTCCGATGCATGTAAGGAAAATGAATGCTCTCTGGTAGGCGGAGAAACTTCGATACAGCCGCTGGTAGTAGATTCCGGTATCTATGTTTTGACATCGAGCATCGCGGGAATCGTGGAAAAAGACAAGATCATTGACGGCTCTAAGATTGAGGAGGGTGATGTGGTACTTGCGATTGCTTCCAATGGACTGCATACCAATGGATATTCCCTCGTTCGCCTTCTGATGGATAAGATGCCGCAGATCAAGCTGGATAAGGTGGATGGAGAAACATTTATAGAGAAGATCATGAAGCCGCATACACCTTATTATAAAGCTATCAAGGGGTTGTTTGATAAGGATATCATCCATGGAATGGCACATATAACAGGAGGAGGCATAGAAGGAAATCTCTGCCGGGTGATCCCGGATGGATTGACAGCACAGGTTGATCTGTCTAAACTTCGGATATTAAACCTGTTCCAATACATTAGAAATAATGGAAATATATCGGATGAGGAGATGCTTCACACATTTAATTGTGGGGTCGGATTCAATCTTGTTGTTAATGAGAGAGACAAAACCAAGGTCATCGAGCATGTATCCAGATATTATGATTGTTATGAGATTGGGAAAATAAGAAGCGGAGAACCTAAGGTAGAATATGTAAATCGTATAGAGTGGATATAGAAACAGCATAGATTCAGAAGTGGGCTGTCGCGTCAGATGATTTATAGTTATCTCATGCGACAGCCTACTTTTATCGCTATCCAGACACCGGACGAATGATCCGTATAAAAATCAGCAAATCCATATAAATCTGGAAAAACAATATTTCCCATGATTTTTGCACAGGCAAATAGTCTCATGATCAGTTTCTCCATAGAGTTTAATTATAGAATATGAATCAAATAAGGGGACGGTTCATTTGTCGCACAATTTTTGCAAATGGGCATATAAATCAGATAAAATAAAGTTGTGGTAATATTTTTTCTATGATAAACTTTGGATATGTATAGCAGTACAACATAATGAAGACAGTATAAAATGATGAAAGAACCGAATGTATCCTATTTATACTACAACAAAATAATGTGATTATGGTAGTGTATATAAGGTATCTTGGGATTTTATCGGCAAATTCTGCTGCAGATCATTCAGATTTGCCAGCGACAGCAATGTACAGGGAGAGTTTTCAGAGATGATTAAGAAAAATAGAGTTGCAGCAATACTTTTAGCGGCATGTTTTGGAGTATCGTGGATGAGTGCATGCCAGCCTGATGTTGGATATACATCGCAGCAAGAGACGGAAACGGATGCAGATATCAGTGAGCATGTTGTATTGACTATGTATTGCATCGGAGATGAAGGAGGGAAGTATGCCCAGGAGCATCTTGATGAACTGAATAAAATATTGACAGAAAAAATCAATGCAGAGATAGATCCGGTCATGATATCATGGGGAGATTATAGCAAAAAACTTCCTATGCTGTGGGAAAATGGAGATCCTTATGATCTGACGTATACATCGAATTGGACGGGGTATTTTAAAGCAGCGGATAAGGGTGCATTTAAGGAGATCACAGATCTCTTTCCGGAGTACGCTCCGAAGACCTATGAGGAGTATGTAGAGAAAGACTTACTTGAGACAACGAAGGTAAACGGAAAACTCTATATGGTACCTAGTGATTATTTGAATTTTACAACTTTTATCTATAATTATAGAGAGGATCTTCGGAAAAAGTATAATTGTCCGGAGATCGTTGACATGGAGAGTTTTCAGAAATATCTTGAAGTGATCAGGGAAAATGAACCAGATATGATCCCTTATTCGAACAACGGGATTGATGCCAAGCGTTATCAGATGTTTTTAAATGAAAATGATTGGTCAAGGCCATTGGAAGATGGGAATGGAATCTTTGTATATGATCTGAATGATCCAACGAAAATATTTAATGTGGTGGAAACACCGGAATATGAAGCATTTATCGAAGAATCCAGAGAATATTATGAAAAAGGATACTGGTCATCGGATATTTTGACGGAGACAAATGATTTGATGGAAATATTTGTTGCTGGAAAATCAGCCACATTTTTGGGAAATCTGAATTCTTGTGAAGTCATTTACAATGACTGCGTTACAAAACATCCGGATTGGGAAATCGGTTTATTTTCATCGGATCTTGCCAGTGGTTATGTTGAAGCGGCAGCAAACACCAATGATGGGATCGCAATTGGGACATATAGCCGGAATCCAGAACGTGCCATGATGTTTATCGAACTGTGCCATCAGGATGAGGAAGTCTATAACATATTGATCAATGGCATCGAAGGAGTAACCTACGAGAAAGATGATGAAACAAGAACAAAATGGAGTCTT
The DNA here is from genome assembly GCA_009929525.1 of Clostridia bacterium. Classification (GTDB taxonomy): domain Bacteria; phylum Bacillota; class Clostridia; order Lachnospirales; family Lachnospiraceae; genus Oliverpabstia. Next base: position 4,697 of record SAAH01000151.1, read on the forward strand.
GAGGGAAGTCAGGGAGAAGATATTATTCTGAAGAATCTGGGGATGGGTTTGGAAGATTCCAAGTATGAACTTAGTTCTCGGGATGAGAGTCCGCTTGTGAATGAAATGATCAAGAAGTACGAGAAAGCTGCACTTGTTCCTGAGTTATCTGCATTTACAATGGATCAAAGTCAGATATATCCCAAGATCATCGAAGTGGGAAAAGTCTGCGCAGAGTACAAAGCACCGCTGGAAAAAGGGACTTCTGATCCCAAAACAGAATTGGAAGAGTTTCGCCGCAGCTTAAAAGAGGCAGGTACGGATGCTGTCGTAGATGAAGCAAATCGGCAGATAGCAGAGTATCTGGCGCAGTAACTTTTTGTATCCTAAAAAATCACGTTCTATGATACAAAAACGATCTGCAAGGATCACACTGCGGCCAAGATGAAATATGATTTTTAGGCTTGATAATATGTGAGGATGAACAGCTATGGTGAAATTACGGGAACATATGATGGAAAACAAAATATTATATAGGATGATCGCGGCCTACACACTTCTGTGTACGCTGGTCATCATTTGCATGACAACATTACTATATAATACATTCAGTAAAGGTGTAGAGAAAGAAATATTACAAAATCAAAAACAGCATCTGCAAAAGGAGGCTAATTTTGTAGGGTTTCGGGCAGAATATGCGAATTATCTGATGCTTCAGGCCCAGCAGGACGAATATGTATCACAGCTTTTTTATGAATCAGACCGGGCGGAGAATGTGAAAGCGCTAAATCGCCTGAGCAATATCAGGAAAGGAGTGAAGCAGCTTCAGTCGATCTACATATATAATGAGAGCAGTGAATCTATTTATTGCTCAGCGGAAAAATATTTGTCACTGTTTAGTGATTTGGAGAATTTTGAAGATCAGGGTTTTGTGGAAATGCTTGATCATATCGATGATTACTCCAAGTATACGCCATTTCTCCGGGAAATTTCTCTGGAGACGCCGACAGGGCAGGAATATAACACTTATGTTTATACCTATCTTTTATATGATTCTTACGGCAGTGGCGATACCAGAAATATCATGGCTTTCAATTTTCATGTGAGCTGGATGTCGGACGCATTGGAATTTGTGAATAAAGGGGATGATTCGACCGAAAAAGTGTGGATCATCAACCGTGACCGGAAGATCGTATATTCGGATACAGGTGAAATGATCGGCACAACTGTGGATGAGCAGACGGTTCCGGAAAATGTTTATGAAGAAGAATTGGGATATCTGCTCATCGGGAAAGGGAGCGACAAGCAGATGCTTGTTTATGCATCCCCAGATTATGTGGGATATGAAGGCTGGACATTCTTGTCATGGAATGATTATTCTTCTATTATCGCTCCCATGAGACAAGTGCGGACAGCAGTGTACCTGATGTGCATCATCGCTATGATCGCCAGTGCGCTGGTTATCATCTTTTTGTCCAGATACATATATATACCAGTCCGTCAGACCATGGATAAGGTAGAATCTCTGCAAATTGAACAGATGAAGCAGATGAAGACAGAGAGAATGCTGTTTCTTAGAAAGCTTTTTATGGGAAATGAACCAGATGATCTGCAGCAGATCAATCAAAAGTTTCAGAAGTATCAGATAGATTATGATCTCGAGGCTAAATTATGTCTGATTCTGGTGGCAGTTGACTACGCAAATAGTTTCAGAAGAAGATACAGTAAACAGATGGAATACATCGATGAGACAATGGAGGAAATCCTTCGTGATGAATTCGGAAATGGATTTCCTAAGTTTATCAATGTGAAGATGCAGGAAGGTGTCTGGGGTATTTGTATTCCGGTGGAAAGTCAATCGGCAGATCAGTTTTCTTCGATATATGAAAAAATAAATTCCAGATTTGAAAAAGAGCTGGACAGTACAGTGAGTATGGCGGTCAGTGAGAATGGATATTCTGTCAATGATATCCCATATCTGTACGCTCAGACACTTACGATCCTTTCTTATCGCTTCCTTCTGGGACAAAACAGGATTATTACGCAGGAAGATATCAGAGAGCAGGAACAAAACAAGTATGAGTATCCGAAAGACCTGGAAAAGAAATTCCTCTCAAGTTTATTTACAGGGAAGTCGGCAGAATCACTGAGGGCATATGAGGATTTTGTGGAGAAGATCAGTAATTTTCCGGTGGGTGAGGTCAGATTTTCCTTCCTGCTTCTGGCGCATGAGATCAAAAATGCATCTGCAAGCTCAACAGCGGAAGCGGCCAGCGTATTGATCGAGTATGAACAATTCAGTAAGAAATTGCAGGTTCTTGAGACCATTGATGAAGTGAATCAGATGTTTATCAATCTGATCAGCGAGGTGGTTGAGAAGCTTCAAAGTTATGCGATGGAAAAGCATGAGGGAATTATAAATCAGATCAAGACTTATGTTGAAGAAAATTGCGGACAGATATCGCTTTCTATGAATGAGATATCGGAACATATCAATATGTCGGCAACCTATCTTGGAAGAATGTTTAAACAGGTGACGGGCAGTACATTTACGGAATATCTGACAAAATATAGGCTGGATACGGCTTGCGGGCTGCTTAGGGAGACGGATATGACGGTGAATGATATATCGGATAGAGTGGGATTTACGAATAGTTCTTATTTTTATATTGTGTTTAAGAAGAATGTGGGGTGTACGCCTAATCAGTATCGGAAGCAGAATTTGGGTGGATGATAACGGACGCCCAGCAGCAGCCTCTGCCCACCACGCCCAGTAAGGGTACAGACACGGCAGGGTGCTTCGCTGTAAAAGGCCATTTTCGCGCTAAGCCTTTTATCAGCTTGTACCCGATGCCGTGTCTGTACCCTTACTGGGCGTGGCAGGCAGAGGCTGCTGCTGGGCTGGTGTGGGCTGGGAAAGAAAAAAGTGAGTTTGTTGGATTGGATAGGGGATTGGCGTAAGTGAGAGAGAGTAAGTGAAGAAGGATAGGATTGATATGATCCCCTCTTTGGGCAGAATGTCCGGGAGGGGGTTTTTGGGTAGGATGCTTATAAAATGGGGGTTTGTGGCGAATATAAAAACTATAAAAACCATAGTTTAATAACTAAACAAATATTTAGACTATAAAAATTGGTGAAAATAGCATATGATTTCATCAGAAATTCAGACATTCTGACGGAAACAAAGAAAACAGAATGATCTGAAATTGTTCTATAAAAAAGTTCTATATAGGCTCTCGGAATCTTGAGCCTGCCGACTAAGATTCAACAGTCGGTTGAACCTTGAAAAGTAAATATTATCCAGAATGGATATGACAAGTAATAA
>SAAH01000152.1 GCA_009929525.1 Clostridia bacterium
CACCTGATAATCAACGGGAATCCGCAGAAAATCAGGTGTTTCTCATAGGAATATCTATTTTGTTTAATTTGAGTGTCAATATTTCAGGAAGTTAAGAGTATAATCAACAGCTGAAAACTTTCATACAAGTCGCAGACTGCGGCAGTTTATCAAAAGCAGCTGAGACCTTGTTTATCACCCCGGCATCTGTGATGAAACAAATGAATGCATTAGAAGAACGTTTGAACCTCACATTACTTATTCGAACGAATCAAGGCATTGATTTAACAGATGCAGGAAAATATATGTATGAAGCTGCAAAAGAAATGATGAATGAATCCGAACAATTTATATTGCAGGCAAAGGCAATCCAGCAGCGTTCTCAAAAAACAATCCGTATTGGCTCATCCTTTTTAAACCCTGGAAAAGTTCTGATTCGATTTTGGAATTCGCTTGTTTCAAGTGAAACCGAATATCGGTTTAAAATCATTCCCTATACAGATGACCATGAACAGATTCTATCTGTGATCCAATCATTAGGCAGCAAACTGGATTTTATGGTTGGTGCCTTTAATTCACAACAAATGCTGAATATCAGTAATTTCTATGAACTGGGGCGCTACAAACTTTGTATCGCAGTATCTCGCAACCATAAATTAGCTTTAAAAAGCAGACTCGCATTAAACGATCTACATGGAGAACGCCTGATTATCGTAAAAAGTGGAGACACTTTACATTTAGATACATTTCGAGAAAAGCTTAAAATGACGCATCCGCAGATTCTCTTTGAAGACGCTCACTATTTCTACGATTTAGAAACTTTTAACACTGCTGAGGTAACCGGTTCCTTACTTCTTACCTTGGATGCATGGGCAGAAATTCATCCATCGTTAGTGACACTTCCAGTAGATTGGGATTACACAGTTCCTTATGGGCTTTTATTTTCTAAAACACCATCCGAGGAGGTTCTTTCCTTTCTGGAGGTGTTACAAAACTATGAAAATAAAAAATAAGAAACACAAAGCCTCACTACAAAACTACCGTTTCATCTTTTCAACGCAAAAGCGGCCAACTACTATTTCCGTTGGCCGCCTTCTGCATTGTGTTCTTTCTATATTACATAGTGATTTCGATTCCTCCTCGGAACACGACCGTTGCTGTTTTCTCATTGTCTGCCCGGATATGGTCTACCAGTCCGCCCCAAAGTTCCTCTCGAAATTCCGTCTGCTCCCCATCAAGTCCTTGCAGGCTCTTAATGAAGTTCATCAGAATTTGCCTTGTATCGTTCTTCTCCTGGATGGCTGATTCCAGTTCTTCAAACCTTGAATGCTTCTCCCCATAAAGAATCCGGAGCTTCTCTTCTTTCTTGGCATACTCTTCCTGGTTCTGTGCAACCCTAGCATTTTCTCTGATGAGGTTTTCGATGTGTTCTGCCATCATGATCAGTTCCTGTTCGATGCCGTCACGTTCCAAGGCAAGGCTGCCTATATCACAAAGCATATAATTATCATCCACGAAATGAAATACCCCTTCTACGAAGAAAATAGAAGTTTTTGACAGCCTATTATTAACTTGTCAAATTCATATTTGTGCAATCTCCATACTTGCATTCCGACGGTTTCAATAAATGATTATACACCAGTAATCTTTCTATGCTGCTGCGATACACATTTACTGTTCTGCATATCTCATATATCTGGACTCCATCCACATACATATCAATGATTATTCTTTCATTTTCTTTTGAAATCTGTCTTGTCTTCATATGTTTTACTCCTCTTCTAATAAAAATGCTTCTGCCGTGAATCGAACACCTAATGACACACCTTGCCGAAATGCCTCTTCTATCTCCATTCCGACTTCAATTAGCTTTTCATTAGTATATTCTAAAAATACACTTCTCTGTTTCTCATTTAACTGTGATGTTAAATCATTTTCCAAATCACATGCTCTTTTACAATGCAAACGGTAATCAGGATTTTTAGGGCAACACTTTTCTGCCCTTGAGGCTGACTCTCTTAACAGCTCGTCAATAATAGAATTTCTCATAATATCACTTTTCTCCTTTGCAGATAATGAATACCCGGATAAATCAAGCTATAATACACAGCCTGCAAAATCGTAAATACTGCTATGAATCCTCCCACGAGTCCTGCAAGCACCACGCTCATTGCAAGCATTCCTACTGTACCGCCGATATCATATCCCCGTGGTAGGAACCAGATACACAGTCTCGTTAACCCAAACGGAATGCCAAAGAGCATCCACAGCCTAAAATAATCAAGCTTTCCATCCACCACATATACGGTTTTGAATACATAAAGCAGAAAACCCACTACAAGTAACGGTACAATTCCTTTCATGAACCACTTCATTTTCTTCTCCTTTCCACCTCGCGCCAATTTGTCGCGAGGTTGTCACACTTAATCTCCACCCCACATATCGTGATTTACTTCTGCCTGATAATAGTGGCTGATGGTTGCCGGGGCATTATACAGCACAGTCATTAAATACTGCCGTATGTTACGCACCTTGGTCGTATTATTTTTTAGGCATTCAAACACATATTGGATGTGCGTATACTGAATTTTCATAAATCTTCCCTTCACTACATTTGCTGGTACAGGTTCTCCGTTGATGTAGATCACTTTTTTCTGTGATGCCATCACCTCTGTCATAAGTTCTACTATTTCATCCACTTCTTCCTGTCGATAGGTCTGTAGCAAAATCTGATAATCCACATTCTCACAAATAATTTCTTTGTATGCACTCCACATCTTATCCACATCCTGCTCAGGATGGATAGATAGATTAGTATCACTAAAATCAGTATAGTTAATATCAGTATAATTAGAGTCAACTTTTTTTACCTGCTGAAGTTCAGTTTCTTTACTTATAGAAGTTAATTTTTTTGAATCCTTGAAGTCATTTTTTTTAACTTCATGAGGTAAAGATTCTTTACTTCCAGAAGTTAAATTTTTTGACTTCTGTGATTTTACAAGGGTTTCCGGCTCTTTTTTCTCCGTTTCCTGAGATGATTCTGCCTCATCCTTTTCCTCTTTTACGTCACGAAGCATGAAATTTCTTACAAAAATCACATTCGCTTTTCCAAATCCAAGACGTTTTTTCTCAATTAAGCCAATCCCTTTTTCTGTATCCAGTTCAGCAATTATTTTTACTGCGGTAGGCTTGCTGCAGTTCATCAGTTCCGTGACTTCCTCAACCGTAAAAATGATATATACCCGGTCCAGTTCATCCAGCCAACGGTTCTTTATGGACAATGACATGCGGTCTAACATGAGTCCATACAATACTTTTGCTTCACAGGAGAGACATTTAAAAAATTCATCGGTGAACAAGACTTTAGGGATTCTGTAAAAGCTGTAGGTATCTGCCTCCATCCCATAATAGTAATTAAATTCTGCGGTTCTTTTCATCGGCACGTCCCTCCTTTCTTTTGCTAGGTTTGTTGTTGCTTCCACTGTTCTAATAATTGGATTATCACTTCCTCAATCCGTTCATTGTCAAAGTCCGGTGGAAAATATTGATTGATACATTTTTGTTTTAACGTTATATTTCTTTTTGGTGCTTTGGGTAATCTATCGCCTGACAGCATCTGACGGATTTTTTCTTCTGTCACTTCACCCTGTTTGTCCAGATCTCGTATTGTCTCTGACATCGTACCATTTGGAAATTTTCCAAGGTCTATAATCACTTCAGAAATCATAATCTGCTTGTCCACATTCAGATACGAGAGTGCTACTCCTGCCTGCATTGTGAGATGATTCTGGTCCACATATTCCAATAATTCAGGAATCAAATAGGTTAACCGTATATAACGCTGCACCTGCCTTCCAGAGTCATTGAAATCCTTTCCTGCTTCCTGTGAAGATGCATTGCCTTTGACACCTTGATGGCGCATAGCTTCCAGTTTCATCCTGTAAGCAAATGCTTTTTCACTAGGCAGAATATGCTCTCTTTGGAGATTGCTATCCGCCATGATGATAACTGCTTCGTCATCTGTCAGCTCACGCACAAAAACAGGTATTTCGTTAAGTCCGGCAAGCTCTGCGGCACGTTTCCTACGATGGCCTGAAACCAATTCATATTCGCCATTTGGCCACTTTCTTACAATTACAGGTGTAACGATTCCCATTTCTCTGATGCTCTCTACCAGCTCCTCCATTTCCTCATTATCGAGGACTTTGAATGGATGATTTTTAAAAGGATGCAGTTTATCAAGAGTAATCATCTTAATACTTTTTTCTCTCGAATCAGCTCCAAACAAATCATTGAAGCTGTTTATTTTTATTTTGGATGCACTACTTGATTTCATCCGCCATCACCTCCTGTGTCAGCTTCTGATATGCCTGTGCCACTTTTCCTTTTGGATCATGTGAAAAGATACTGATACCCTCGGCACTTGTTTCCGCTGCTCTCACTGAAAATGGAATATAATCCTGAAAAATTCGAATATGCTCGCCATAAGCCTCCTGTATCAGTTCCAGAATGTCTTTTGCATAATTAGTCCTACAATCCACCATAGTCAGAAGGATTCCTTCTATCTCCAACTTCGGATTCAATTGTCGGCGCACCTGTCCTATTGTCTTGATCAGCTGCTCCATCCCTTTGATTGGCAGATATGCTGCCTGTACTGGAATCAGCACTTTATCTGCACATGTCAGTGCATTGATGGTCAGCATTCCCAATGAAGGAGTACAGTCAATCAGAATCCAGTCATAATACTGTTTCACTTCCTCTATGTACCGCCTGAGAATCGTTTCTCTGCTCATAATATTCACAATAGAAATCTCCATACCGGACAATTCAATATTTGATGGGAGCAAATCCACTCCCTCTGCATGTTGCAGAATACCTTTAGGATAATTCACTTTTTCTTCCTGAATAATATCAGTCAGAATCGTTGAGAGTGTAATTTCCAATCTATCCGGTTCCTCATAGCCTAAACTGGCTGTCATACTGCCCTGTGCATCACAATCAATCAGTAATACTTTCTGTCCCTTCGATGCCAGTCCAATCCCAAGATTTACGCACGTCGTCGTTTTTCCAACTCCGCCTTTCTGGTTACAGCAGGCTACCACCCTACATTTTCTTTTTTCATTCTTATCGTTCTCCATCTTCGTCGACTCCTTCCCATAAATACCTTGCACCTTCCAGCATCCAGATCATTGCATCTAAAAATGCCTGATAACTTTCTGCCATCTGTTCTAAACCGTCTTTTGTTAAAACGTTCTCCTGCTTCGCAAAACTATCTGATACATCATTTAATACGCTGTACATTTCTTTCATCTGCCTGCGTATCCGTTTTACCGTATCTTTTGTACCTACAACAACTACATGATTGTAAATACAGGAATGTACGATATAATCCCGTTTTTTCTGTCCACTGATGTACACCCTCTGGTCAATCTGTTCTCTTTCATAACTTCTTGCACGAAATGCAATTGTCGGATCCTTATGGGTGCCATGTTTTCCACTCATATTTCATCACCTATCCTTCCGCATTATGTTTGATTTATTTTTATCATCATTACTTATTGCACATCTCCAATTGAAAATGTGAATGTCGTAAACTGCACAACGAAACCTGTCTTACACCCGATTCTTGTATTCCCTTCTTAAAACAATCTATCAAATACTGACTTGAGAAAGGAAACAGTCTATCCTTTTTTTCAATTACATTTAAGAAACCCATACATTTAAGAAACTCTTCTATCAGAATATCCGGAACTTTAATTATTCTCATGCATTTTGGTGGAATCATCACATCTTTCCCATTTATATACTGATATGATTTTGTAATGGAAATCGTCTTATCTTCCAAATTGATATCTTCATGAGTTAATGCTAAAAGTTCTCTGCTTCTCATTCCCGTCAAAAACAAAAGTAAAAAAGCCAGCCTTTCCTTAGGTTTCTCCTTTAATGTAGTCAAAAATTGTTCAAATTCCTCTTTTGTCCAATAGTTTATATCTCTGAAATTTATCCTTTTTTCATATCTTTTCATATTCCTATCCTTCCATATAATCTTCATCATCTTCCTCAGTTCGATTTTCCTCATACTGTGTATCAAGCAGGGATGCCAGCTTGCTCTGCGTAGAGGGATACAGATGAGAATATGTATTTAGAGTCGTTTCCACCTTCTCATGTCCTAATCTGTCTGCAATCTCAAGTGGTGTTACACCCATGTGAATCAACATACTGGCGTGGGAATGGCGCAAGTCATGCAAACGAATCCGTTTTACTCCTGAATCCTGAATACCCTTTATAATGCAATGCTCCATATAGGATTTTGTAAATGGAAACATCCTGTCCTTTTTTCCAATCCCATATAAATGACTGGTATATTCCTTCAACTCTTCCACCAGAAAATCCGGCATACTGATGACACGCTTACTTTTCGGTGTCTTCGGCTCTGTTATGACATCCTTTCCTTTCAAGCGCTGATATGATTTTGTAATAGAAATCGTCTTCTTTTTCATATCAATATCATTGTAGGTAAGCGCCAGCAGCTCGCCGATTCTCATTCCCGTCCAAAATAGTAACAGGAACCCAATCCTTGCCTGCAACTTGTCTTCCACCGCACTAAGAAACTGTTCAAATTCCTCCTGTGTCCAGAATTCCATTTCTCCGCTCTTGCTCTTACCGATGCATCCAGCCTTTTTGCATGGATTATCTTTCAAATCGTAATATCGGACTGCATAATTAAAGAGTGCAGCAAGCTGACAGTGTATCGTTTTCAAATAAGTATCTGCATAGCCTTCTTTTAATAAAAGGTTCTGCCATGCCCTGATATCTGCTGTTGAAATATCACTGAGCATTTTTTCTTTGAAGTACGGTGTTACCTTCAATTCCATAATGTAGCGTTTCGTAATCATGGTATTCTCACGAAGTCGGTGCTCCATATCTTCAAAATAGATCTCCACAAAGTTCTCAAAGTTGATATCTACACTTCTCCGCTGTTTCTGCAAGAAGTCACGCTCCCATACCTTTGCTTCTCCCTTGGTTTTGAAACCACGCTTCTGCTTCCTGCGCTTTTTCCCTTGCCAGTCTTCGTAATATGCCTGGACTTTCCACGATTTTCCTTCTTTATAAACCGACATGATAGCCTCCTATTCCATTTTCATTCCATACACCTTTTCTGCGAGATACTGGGTTGAAACCTTGCCTGGCATAACAAGAAATCCTCTTTCTTCCAACTCCTTGTTGTATTGTCTGATGATCTTATAAGCAAAGTTCTTTGAAACTCCGAGTATCCTGCGTACATCTTCAACTGTCATATACATCTTTTCTTCCATATCGCTAATCCTCCAAATACTGTTCTGCATGTTCCAGACCATAGATGCGGTCTTCCAGATACCGAATCGGAATTCGTCCTGCAATCGGCATATACTTCTTTGATTTCAAATCCTCATTCAAAGATTTCACAATCTTATAAGTCTTTGAAACAGACAGATCTAAAATCACTGCTATGTCTTCCACTGATAAAAACATTTTTCTCTCACGCATGAAACCATTCCTCCCTTTCTTCTTCCGGCATCTCACATACATCTTCAATGCCATAGAATTTTTCCATAAAGTACTTGGTCGGTACTTTCCCCGGAATGACTAGGTATCCCTGTGCTTCAAGCTCTTTATTTAATTTTGAGATAATGCCATATGCAAATGTTTGAGACACCTCTAACAGACTGGATACATCTGTCGCCTTTAACCAAATCTTTGTCGCTTTCATTTTCTGTGACCTCCTAATATTTTGAAGGAACTTCTCCTTCTAAATACTTGGCAACAGCAAATGAAAAAGGGGACAGATTTTTCGTAATTTAGCTTATTTTTCAGAAAAAGGACAAAAAAACAGCAGGTACTCCATCGCGGAATCCTGCTGTTTGTGCTAATCTAAATATAGGTCAGATGGTTCATTGAAAACTAGGTCACTTTCCACCCAAGACATGCTATCCTATCAGTATCACACTGAGAGG
>SAAH01000278.1 GCA_009929525.1 Clostridia bacterium
TTCCGGGTTTGCAGGTGTTGGCACCTTACGGTTTCTCGCAGGTTGCCGGGCTTCATCGGGCCAGTCCCTCAGCCACTCTGGATAAGAGTTTTGTTACTTTTGTATTATAGCATAATCGCAAAAAAAAATAATTCTTTTTCATTTAAATAGACCGCCGAAAGATGGGCCGAAAGAAGAACGTCCAGTACGCGTCCAAGGTTTTATGGTAAACGTCTAAAACCGTCAATATATTCATAGCAAACCTTTAAAGGAGATGTTGCTATGAACGACACGTGTTGTTGCACAAAGAACCAAGCGCTTTTAACGACAGAAGAGGCCGCCTTATATCTCGGTGTGCCCGTCAGCTATCTTATTTGCGCCCGATCCCCGAAGTGTCCGGGTTGCCTCGTTCCGCCCCCCAAATTCGTAAGGCTTCGTGCGGAGAAAAAGGGTGCGAAATGGGTACGGTATCCCAGGATAGAGCTAGACAGATGGCTTGCCTCGCTCCCGCTACGAGAAAAAACGGAGATAGCGAAAACGGATAACGAGATTAATAAGGTTCTGGCGGATGTCAAGCAGAAAAACTGTGTTTTGATCATGGCCATTTTAAAAGGCGTGGATCAGGATAAAATCGGTTCCACTATCCTTAAGAGTCTTACGGCGGAAAGTGCAGAAAACAAACAGAACAAATAACGAAACCGGCAAAAGGAGGAGGAGGGGGTTTAGCAGCACCCACCCTCCTTCTCCTATCAGTATCATTCTTCAAAATATGATATGAATCATTCCTATAACTTAAATTTAAACTGCCACGCAGGCATCATCGTCTTCTTCAATAACACTCTCTTCCTCCAAGGACCAATCTTCGTCATCGATATAATTTCCGGGAGACGGATCAATGGCAGCCGGTATTTCCATGGAAGAACCGGATTTTTCTATAGGAAATAAAAGCCTTTCAAATTCATTCTCATTGCCCGAAAGGCCAACCTTAAGGGAAATATCCATGATCACTTTTCTTGATTCTTCACAATCCAGGATACAACCGAAGACAGGTGCTTTACGTTTGTAATTTTTAAAATCCTTTAGTCCAAGCATAGCAGCAATTACTTTATAGGATCTTCCACCGAAATACTTTCTCTTATCCATTCTGGCGATCACCCTTAAAACCATCATCTCCGTCACCCTTGATAATCCATTCGTTTTGGGCACCTTCACGCCATTTTCGGCACAAACAGAATAGAAAAGAAGACTTTCCGGTTTAACAACTTCACCAAACTCCTTCTTTCTATATTTAATAACGGCGCGCTGTTTCAACACATCAGACACTGTCGCCGGAGGCAAAGAAGAAAGACCGTTTGCAGAATATAAACGTTTCCCGTCGGGTGCCAGGGACGCCTTTTGTGTGGTGATCAGGGATACAAGATCTGAAACCCTGCCATCAAGGATCTCGCGCATGCTTGACAGTCGTTTTTTCTGAATATCCAGTAAAGTGCCGCTCGACGCGATCTCTCTTATTTTATTATAATCATTCA
>SAAH01000279.1 GCA_009929525.1 Clostridia bacterium
GATATTCCGCTCATCCATTGACGACCACAGGAGGGATGTTTTGTGTTGGAGATCAAACATTTTTTTATCGTTTTAGCATTTGCTGTAATTAGTTTTACCGTCTTATTCCCTACGGCCGCCTTGGCTTGCACCTCGATCTGCCTTATTGCTGATGATGGGACTGCCGTCTGCGGAAGAACCATGGAATGGGGTACTTTCGACTTGAATTCCAGGGTCGCGATAGTTTCTAGGGGACATGAATTCTCATCAGAAACACCGGACGGCAAAAAAGGACTGACCTGGAAGGCCCGTTACGGCTCAGTTGCGCTGGATATGATAGGAAAGGATTATTTTGCTGATGGCCTGAATGAGAAGGGTCTTGCTGTAAATTTTCTGTATCTCCCAGGAATTTCTGAGTATCAGCCCTATGACCCTGCAAAAGCGGATATATCCATGGGGCCTGCATTTATGGCCACATATGTCCTGACTCAGTTTGCATCAGTAGATGAGGTAAGGAAGGGAATGGACAAGGTCCGTGTCGTTGCTATTCCGGAGCCTGCTTTGGGCGGTGCTCCTGCCCCCATGCATCTCATGGTAACTGATAAGAAGGGAAAGGTCATTGTCATAGAGTACCTTGACGGGAAATTAATGATTAGCGACAACCCTGTCAAAGTGCTTACAAATGCTCCCAGTTTCGACTGGCATCTGACCAATCTCAGTAACTATGTCAACCTTTCTCCGGTACCATATCCCCCCAAAAAGATAGGGGATATCACCATCGAGCCTTCCGGAGGAGGCAGCGGGCTTCTTGGTATGCCCGGAGACATCACTCCCCCGTCGCGTTTCGTAAGGGCGGTAGCCCAGACGATGCTCGCACGAAAAACTCCTGACGGTCCTGAGACCGTATATGAGATCTTCCGAATAATGGATAACTTCAACCATCCGCTCTCAACAGGAGAAGGAACTGTTACTGAACTTCAGCGCCAGGACGGGATGCGAAGCTCCACTATCTGGACAAGCGCAATAGACACAGGAAACCTCGTCTACTACTATCACACTCAGCACAACAGAAAGGTAAGGATGATAGACCTGAAAAGAATAGACTTTTCACCATCCCAATCAGGAATAAGGCACCTGCAGCTTGATCGCATAAAAAAACAGGAAATAGAGGACATAACTCCATAAAAAGGAGGCCGTAAAAACCATATTCCACAATATCAATGAAACGGGGTAAGGAATTGCATGTCAACATCAGAGGAATTTATGATCTATCTTTCTGACCAGCTTAGAGATGCAGGCATCATAACTTATAGGAAAATGTTCGGTGAATATGCTCTCTACTGTGATTCCAAAGTTATAGGTCTGGTCTGTGATGGGCAGTTTTTTCTCAAAAAGACAGATGCCGGACGAAAGCTTCTTAAGGAAGTGTGCGAGGCTCCGGCTTATAATGGAGCAAAACCCTCATTTCTGATAACATCGACTGACGACAGGGAGTATCTTACAAAACTTGTCAGGGCGACC
>SAAH01000031.1 GCA_009929525.1 Clostridia bacterium
TCACAATACTGTCTTTTCATTTTTTTCAAAAATAGGACAGATTGGTACTTTAGAAGAAGTTATCTCTTTTGAAATTACATTTTGCGGAAACTCAAGATTAATGTGACCTCGTCACAGAATGTTTTTTGTAAATTGTGGTATCCTATCAATAACCTGAATAAGGTTTTAACGTAAAGATACAGAAACATTAATATTTTAAAACATAGCGTATAAGAAAAGGAGAATGAATTATGGCAAAAGCATTTACAACAGCAAATTTCAATGAAGAGGTACTGCAGTCTGATATTCCTGTATTGGTTGATTTCTGGGCTTCCTGGTGTATGCCATGCAAGATGCTGAGTCCTGTGATCGACGAACTGGCTGATGGTGCAGATGGATATAAGGTTGGGAAAGTAAACGTAGATGAAGAACCTGATCTTGCCCGCACTTATAATGTAATGAGTATCCCTACTTTGCTTGTATTCAAAGGTGGGAAAGTTGCAGCTTCCAGTGTCGGGGTACAGCCTAAGGAGGCTATTGAGAAAATGTTGAAATAATGTAAATTGGGGACGCCCCAAATGCAGCCGGAAAGAGGTTTCCAAACGAGAGCTGAGAACTTCCGAGCTACCATCCAAGCCGCACTAAGCTCATCGCCAGTGGGCTCTTCGCTAAGTGCTTGCTAGGATGGGGATCTCGTAAGATTCTCAAGAGCGCTCTCAAATTGTTTGGAAACCTCTTTCCGGCTGCATTTGGGGCTGTTTTTAGTTAGTTACTAATTTTACTAACCGGTGTTTTTCCATGAGTTTTCTTTCTTTTTTCATGCAGTATCCCATGAGAGGGCCCAGGATTATCATTCCTATCAGGGTTCCTTCTCTTACTTTTAGGGTCAGGTCGAAGGTTAGGGACATTGCTATGGATAGTGCTATGCATCCTATGTCTGCTGCCATACGGAGTTTGGAGAAGGATATGTGGTAGCGTTGGTTGATGATGTAGCAGGTTCCTTCAAGAGGTGTGGTGATGATGTCCATGATGGTCATTCCTCCGATAAATATGGCAAGTCCTGCGTATGACATCAGAAGCAGTGTCATTTTTACTGCGTAGGAGTTTACCTCGAAGGTCAGCACGTTGTAGTACATAAAGTTGGTCACGGTACCATAGATGATCGCCAGGGGAATCTGGAGGAACTTGACTGGCGGAAATTCTTTCTTCATGATCAGGATCTGTATGATCACCAATACAAAGTTTATCAGTATGCTCACCGTTCCCACCTTCATTCCGCATAGCTGATAGATATTCAGTGTAAGGGCATCCCAGCAGGCGCAGACTCCGATGTTTGCTTTCATACTCAGAGTCTGGGACGCTGCCGCCAGGACGATCAGTACTGTCAGTACTGTGTATTTTTTTATATAGTTTCTCACTTCGTCATTCATCATTTCTTCCTACAATTTCTGATATAGTTTTTTCCTGTTAAGTATCCGGACTCCTCCGCGAAATACTTCCACAGTTTCTTCTTTTGCCATTTGTTTTAATGTACGGCTGACCGCTTCCCTGGCACTTCCGATAGCCCTTGCTATCTGTTCCTGGGTCATCAGCACCTGATCTGACTGACAGCGTCTTGCTTCGTCCAGAAGAAATTCTGCGACACGCTGTTCAAGGCTTGTAAACAACATCTTTTGCACCGCCGCTATAATGTCTGAAAAGCTTTCATTCATCATCTTGTAAATGAAATTTTCCATATAGATATTTTCATCCATAATCTTCTTTATCGTTCCGGTTGGCAAAAGATATACGCCGCTGTCTTCTTCTGCATCGATCTGGACATCAAAAGGAATGGAAGAAAGCAGGCAAAATCCTGACAGCATGCACAGTTCTCCTTCATGGAGACGGCACACCGTCGCCTCTTTACCATCTTCTGAAGTCAGATAAACCCTCAGTGTCCCGTGGCAGACCAGGAATAAACCAAGGCATTCACTCCCTGTATTGGTCACCAGCCGTCCTTCCTGGTAGATATTCCATTTTGCTTTCTCTTTCAATAATTCCTGCTGTGAGGCATTTAATTTTTCCCAGATAGAATACTGCCGGAACAGCTGCTCTATCGTCTGCTGCTTGATTTCTTCTTTGTCTATGCACTCATTCATTTTCTGTTTTCACACTTTCTATATTCATTATGATAAAAAGAACCATATCTGATGCTCTTTTTGCTTTTTTACCCCTGTTTGTCCAAGAAGTTCGGCATCCCAATCTGTCACATGGCCTTCCGTGGATACGATGATCTCCTGTCCTTTTCTGACTGCTTTGACACTTCCGATCTTCCTGCCAGCTTCATTTACAAGGTCCCTCTGTGCCGTACAGCCATCCTGCAGATAGGCGATCTCGAACATGAGACCTTCCGAATAATCATATACAACCTCTTTTTCCGAACTTCCCATCGTCAGGATAGTATTTTCCCTTACCATCAGCGGCAGGGTAAATACAGAATGTATTTCTTTTTTCCAGCATCCACCCTCAGTTTTTTCTCCGGTAAGGAGATTCACCCATGTACCTTTTGGAAGATAATATTCTACTTCGCCGGTGGATTTGAAAACAGGTGCAACAAGCAGGGTGTCTCCCAGCATATATTGCCGATCCAGAGTCTCTGCGCCCCTGTCACCGGGAAATTCCACGAACATCGGCCGCATCATAGGTATTCCTTCCTCATGTGCTTTTACCGCCTGCCTGTAAAGATATGGCATGAGACGGCATTTGAGTTTGACAAATGTCTTCAGTACCTCGCAGGCCTCCTGGTCAAACAGCCATGGGACTCTGTAAGAGGAAGAGCCATGCAAACGGCTATGGGAACTGAGAAGACCAAAGGCACACCAACGTTTATATACATCTGCAGGTGCCGTCTGCTCAAATCCACTGATGTCATGGCTCCAAAAGCCAAATCCTGCACATGCCAGAGACAATCCACCCCTCAAGGTTTCTGCCATAGAAGTGTAGGTCGCCGAACAGTCTCCTCCCCAATGTACAGGAAACTTTTGGCCGCCCACAGTCGCAGACCTTGCAAATAAAACTGCCTCGCCTTCTCCCCTCTCTCTTTCAAGCAATGAAAATACTGCCTGATTATAAAGGTAGGTATAATAGTTATGCATCTTTACCGGATCAGAACCATCACTATATTGTATATCTTTTACCGGTATTCGCTCTCCAAAATCTGTTTTGAAACAGTCCACTCCCATATCCAAAAGTGTCTTCAGCTTTTCCTGATACCAGATGACTGCTTTCGGGTTGGTAAAATCAACGATTCCCATCCCCGCCTGCCACATATCCGTCTGCCACACACTTCCGTCTGTTTTCTTTATCAGATATCCTTCTTTCACCGCTTCTTTAAAAAGCGGAGACTTCTGACCGATATATGGATTGATCCAGACACATATCTTCAGCCCTTTTTGGTGATATCTCTCCAACATCCCTTTTGGATCCGGAAATGTCTTTGGATCCCATTTGAAATTACACCACTCATAAGCGTCCATCCAGTAGCAGTCAAAATGAAATACATGCAAAGGGATATCTCTCTCCTGCATTCCTTCAATAAAACCACTGGTGGTACGCTCGTCGTAATCCGTTGTAAATGAAGTAGATAGCCAGAGTCCAAAGGACCAGGCCGGCGGCAGAGCAGGTTTTCCCGTAAGTTCTGTATATTTCCGGATCGTACCCTTTGCGTCATGACCATTGATCACATAATAATCAAGCCTCTCCCCCGGAAGGGAAAACTGGATACGTTCAACTTTTTCGCTTGCCACCTCAAAGGATACGTCTCCCTCGTTATCCACAAGAACGCCATAGCCTTTATTCGTAATATAAAATGGAATATTTTTGTAGGCAATTTCACTTGCCGTACCTCCGTCCTCATTCCACATCTCCACCGTCTGGCCATTTCTTACGAAAGGTGTAAATCGTTCTCCCATGCCATATATCAGTTCATCCACATCGATCGCCAGTTGTTCCGTCATATAACAAATACCCGTTTCTGTATTCGTCATGTGTGCCGCAT
Source organism: Clostridia bacterium (assembly GCA_009929525.1). Lineage (GTDB taxonomy): Bacteria > Bacillota > Clostridia > Lachnospirales > Lachnospiraceae > Oliverpabstia. The sequence goes on from SAAH01000031.1 coordinate 4,016, forward strand.
TTCGCAGGGAGCTGTCTGTCAGCCTGCGCTCCCCATCATAATATACGATGCTCCAGTTTTCCGGTTCTTTTGATATCTCCGCCCGCAGTTCTCCGCTCTGATATATCAGTTTATCTTTTTCTTCCCTGATTTCTACTGATGGATTCTCTTCATTAATCTGAGCAAATGGTCCATCATATCGTGTACCTTCAAAATGCATCAGTGATACCTTGATCACATCCTCTGCCGGACCTTGCAGCGTGACCGTCAAAAGACCACTGTTCAGGCAGTCCCCTCTTCCTGTCACATGACGCGTAGCCGCATAGATCACAAGCTGATCCCCTTCTATTCTATGATCCGCATACTCCACTGCGAACAGGGGAGAAATCTCTTTTTTCATGAGCCAATATCCATTTGTAAATTTCATGCAGTCATCTCCATCCGTCTTTTTTCTCATCTTATCAGAAAGGGTGGCAAGTTGCAATTTGAAATAGGGGTATTTTCCATCCATTTTCAGAAATCTCTTTCTATTTTTCTCTATGCAGGCTATACTGAACCTATGTACAACTTTATCTTAAAAGAAGATGACATCAATTTAAGGAGGTTTTTCGTGAAATCAATCCTGCTGCTTTTACTAGTTTCTTTATTACTTACTTTTATCATTGGTTTTGTATACTGGTGTCCCAGACATCTTTTTCATATATCATTTTCACCACTCCCGTCTATACTGATACCAGGACAAGAATGCCCTCTGCCCGAAATCAACAGTAAGGTGCCTTCCGGTACCTATATATGGAAGAATCTGAGCCCGCAAAAAATAGTACTGAGAGACCAAACTCTGACGATGCTTTCCTGCGGAGTTGGATCTATACTGTGCTTTAAGTATTCCAAACGGAAATTCGCTCTCGGTATTCTTAAAGTAAATATTTCCGAAAAACCGGCTTTTTTTCAAAATAAACTTCTCGTCCATGCATTAGGCGGCCTGGAACATCAATACACTTACTGCAATGCACTGGAGGGGTTGGAGCAGTCCCTTCGCAGCAACCGAACTTTTATAGAAACAGATTTTATCCTGACAAAAGATAACAAACTGGTGTGTTCCCATGGATGGACAAAAAAATCGTATAAGCTGACAGGCGTTCCTTATCCTGCAAAGAATCGGATCATGACCTATGAAACTTTTATGAACACAAAAATCCATGAAAAATACACAACGATCGATGCAAAGAAAATCGTTCATACTCTGATCGGACATCCCCAGCTATTAATGGAATGGGATCTTCGCACACTTGACAAAGATGCTGCCGCTCAAACTTGCAGGAGCATCATAGAAAATTTTGCTCAACATGAGCATTTGTTTTCCCGTGTCCTGATACAGATAGGGAGTCCGGAAATGTATGAAGGTATTGATTCTGTGTATCATTTTCCATGCTATCAATATTTTGTTCATAAAGAGGAGGCGTCGGATATCCTTCCTGTGATAGACTTTTGTAAAGAAAAAGGGATTTTATCTCTTGCTCTTAGAGATGATTATTATACCTCCGACATTCAGGACCTGTGCCGGAAGAATGGTCTTTGCATCCTGGTTTACACGGTAGATGACGCAGCGGCAGCAAAAGAATTCCTGGAAAATGGAGTAGACACGGTATGTTCTAACTTCCTTTCGGATGAAGATCTAAAATAAAAAAGCATAACAAAAAAGCGCATTTGATCTGCCTCTCAGCTTATCAAATGCGTCTTTTTATATCACTATCTGTATATTCTTATTTGGATTAAACCAGCTCAAGAACAACTTCCATAGCAGCATCACCCTTACGAGGTCCGATTTTGATGATTCTTGTGTAACCACCGTTACGTCCAACGTATTTTGGAGCGATTTCATTGAACATTTTGTCTGCCATGTCAATGCTTTTTGTGTTTTTCTTCTTACCAGCAGCTTCTGTCGGAACAGATTTAACTGGATAGAAAACTTTCATCATCTGACGTCTAGCGTGCAGTCTTGATGGAGCATCTTTTGTGATTTCTTTAGCTACTTCGTCGTATACTGTAACTTTCTTACCATCTACAACTTCTTTCACTCTCTTACCTTCTGCATCTTTACGAGCAACTTTAGCAGTAACTGTTACTTTCTCAAAGTTGTCTTTTTCTTTTACAGCAAGTGCGATAAGTCCTTCAGCTACTTTGCGGATTTCTTTCGCTTTAGCTTCTGTTGTAACGATTTTTCCATGATACAAAAGATTTGTAACCTGGTTTCTGATCAATGCTTTTCTCTGTGCAGATGTTCTGCTCAGTTTTCTATATCCTGCCATTATATTTTCCTCCATTTGTGGAACAATATATCATGCTTCTTCGGACTTACTGATATACTGCTTTATCTTCTACAAATTATACCTTTACCCTACCAGCTTCTTTCTCGCCAGCAGTTTCCTACTGTATCCGTCCAGTGGCTTACTCTTCACCAGGATTTAACTGTAATCCCAGTTCTTTCAGCTTAGCAAGAACTTCTTCCAGAGATTTGCGTCCAAGGTTACGAACTTTCATCATATCCTCAGATGTTCTGTTGCAAAGTTCTTCCACTGTATTGATTCCAGCTCTCTTCAGACAATTGTAAGAACGAACAGAAAGTTCCAGTTCATCGATATTCATCTCAAGAACTTTTTCTTTTTCATTGTCTTCTTTTTCAATCATAACCTCTGCAGTTTTAGCATTCTCTGAAAGATCAATGAATAATTTCAAATGCTCACTCAGAACCTTTGCTGCAAGGCTGACTGCTTCATCCGGATCAAGTGTTCCCTTTGTATAAACGTCCAGTGTCAGTTTGTCGAAATCAGTGATCTGACCAACACGAGTGTTCTGAACTGTAAGGTTTACACGCTCAACCGGTGTATAGATAGCGTCAACAGCAATCACTCCGATTGCCATATCCTCTGTTTTTCCTTTTTCTGCGCTGACATAACCGCGTCCCTTAGTGATGGTAAGTTCCATATACAGTTTACTGTCTGGTCCACCATTCAGTGTTGCGATCGGCTGATTAGGATTCATGATTTCAATATCCTGGTCAACCTGAATATCAGATGCACGAACAACGCCTTCGCCTTCAAACTCAATGTACGCGATCTTTGGATCATTGCTCTCACTGCTGTTGCGGATTGCAAGACTCTTCAGATTCATGATGATTTCTGTTACATCTTCCTTTACTCCAGGAATAGAACTGAACTCATGCAGTACGCCCTCGATTTTCACCTGGCTTACTGCCGCACCTGGAAGTGATGACAGCATGATTCTTCTCAGGGAATTACCCAGAGTGGTACCATAGCCTCTTTCCAGCGGTTCTACAACGAATTTACCATATTTTTTATCATCGGAAATCTCTGTAATCTCAATTTTTGGTTTGTTGAAATCAAACATACCAGGCCCTCCTTATTGGGATAATTTGTTTCACTGAGGGTAACACATGGGAAATAGCCCACACATATAGTGTGAGCCATAACTCACTATTATTTAGAATACAACTCGACGATAAGCATTTCGTTTACAGGTACGTCAATTGCATCTCTGGAAGGAACTTCTTTAACAGTTCCTTTTAATGCTTCCTGATCAACATCAAGCCATTCTGGAACCAGTCTTCCACCAGTTGTCTCCAGGATAAGTTTGTATCTTGCAGAAGCTTTCTTTGCTTCTTTGATTTCAATCTGATCACCAGGTTTTACCAAGTAAGATGGGATATTAACCTGTTTTCCATTAACCATTACATGTTTATGGTCTACGATCTGACGAGCTTCTTTTCTTGTTCTGGCAAGACCCATACGGAAAATAACGTTATCCAGTCTTGTCTCAAGCATGGACATCAGGTTTGTACCTGTCATGCCTGGCATTTTATCTGCCTTCTCGTAATAGTTACGGAAAGGTTTTTCCAGAACGCCGTAGATGAATTTAGCTTTCTGTTTTTCTCTTAACTGAAGACCATACTCAGATACTTTACGGTTTGCTCTTCTTAACTGTCTTGTTGATTTCTTATCAATTCCTAAATAGATAGGATCCAGACCTAAGGATCTACATCTTTTAAGAACAGGTACTCTATTAACTGCCATAATCTACTGACCTCCTAATTAGACTCTTCTACGTTTTGGTGGGCGACAACCATTGTGTGGTACCGGAGTTACGTCTTTGATACTGATTACATCAAGTCCGCATGCTGAAAGAGCACGGATTGCTGCTTCTCTTCCTGATCCCGGTCCCTTAACGAATACGTCAACAGTCTTCAGACCATGAACTAATGCTGCCTTTGTAGCAGTCTCTGCTGCCATCTGTGCTGCATAAGGAGTAGATTTTCTTGAACCTCTAAATCCCAGACCACCAGCACTTGCCCATGAAAGAGCGTTTCCTTCAGCATCTGTTAATGTTACGATTGTATTATTAAAAGATGACTGGATATGTGCCTGTCCGCGTTCAACGTTTTTCTTAATACGACGTTTTGTCGTTTTCTTTGTCACTTTAGCCATTTTAAAAACTAACCTACACTTTCTTATATTCTTCTTAACAAATGGTTACGATAATTATTTCTTCTTGTTTGCTACAGTTCTCTTAGGACCTTTTCTGGTTCTAGCATTCGTCTTAGTCTTCTGTCCACGAACAGGAAGGCTCTTTCTATGACGGATACCTCTGTAACATCCAATTTCCTGTAAACGTTTGATGTTCATAGCGATCTCTCTTCTAAGATCACCTTCAACTGTCTGAGTCTCGTCGATTACAGCGCTGATTCTTTTAACTTCATCATCCGTGATATCTCTAACACGAGTGTTTGGATCAACATTTGCCTCTTTCAGAATACGAGTAGCGCTTGTTCTACCGATTCCGTAGATATAAGTTAATCCGATTTCAATACGTTTTTCTCTTGGTAAGTCTACACCAGCAATACGTGCCATGTAATTTTCCTCCATCTTCTACCTGGTCAGGTCCCGGCAGCCCATACATCTTCCATGTATGTCTGAAATGCAGTGCCACTGCTGACCTTTGTTAATATTTTCCTAATTGGGATGCCGGTATGTGAGCATCCAGCCATGTGTCCATGGCCTTTCCGGCATAAGCCGGTATTAAGCAATATTATAAAGGATGCAACGCTCTCTACGGCGCTGATCCGCCGGAGGCTCTTCGGTACACCACCCCGAAGTTTCTCTCATTATAATATTTAAACAGTACAACACATCCAGATGTGTCATCCTGCAGCCGCACATAAGTTTTGAAGCTCTCGCCTCCAAACAGTCTGAACTAACATGACGGATTAGCCCTGTCTCTGTTTGTGTTTTGGATTCTCACAGATTACTCTGATACTTCCTTTTCTCTTGATGATCTTACATTTCTCACAGATAGGTTTAACAGATGATCTTACTTTCATATGAATCCTCCTTTCCCTTCTCTAAGCCGCAAGGTTAACTTGCCCCTTGTGGTTATTCCTTAGTTCCATCAGTGGAATCTGCTTTATATAATAAGTAGATTCTTTGCTGATTTGTAGGTGTAGAACTTTTGTTTTTATGCACAAAAAAAGAGTGCTATGCAAAAGCTCGTTTTATAGTATAGCACTGCGGGGGGCGGAATGCAAGAAGTATTTTGAGAAATTTTCATTGTTTTTGATGAGTTTTTGGGGGACGCCAGGGCGGCAGGCGAAGGCCATGTTCCAAACGAAAGCAGAGAACTTGCGAGCTAACTCCCAAGCCGCACTAAGCTCATCGCCAGTGGGATCTTCGCTAAGTGCTTGCTAGGGAGTGGATCTTGCAAGATTCTCTGGACGCTCTCAAATTGTTTGGAACATGGCCTTCGCCTGCCGCCCTGGCTGTTCGTGGGTTATTCGTTGTTGTTTTTTTGATCAGATGGAATAAGAAGTGCTGTTTGTATGTAGCCCATTATTTCTATTGCGGTTAGACCTATACATGTCCATAGGTATCTTTCGGACATTCCTTGATAAATACTGTAGACTGTACGGCTGTTTTCTGACTGAGATTTCGTTATTAAAGTTTGTAGGTAATGTGTCAGTTGGAATATATTTTCTAATGGTCGGTAGGCAGATGGTATTACGAGTGGAAAAGCTATTAGGATAAGGGTTAGTGTCATGATAGCTAGGATCATGCATATTTTCCCCAGGTCTAATAGCATTTCCTTTTTTTCTGCTTTGGACTGAGTGGTTTTCTTTGGGAATATGATTTTGCGTGCTTTGTTGAACAGCCATATTTCTATTAGAATTCCAGCAAAAAATATTGACATGCGGAAGGTTTGAGTAATCAGCTAATTCAAAAGAGGAAGTTCCAAAATGAAAAATTTAAAATTTCTTATTGTTTTAATAGCTATTCTAATGATGTGTCCAAAAATATCCCGTTATCAACCTGGTTACCTATTGAATAACCATTTCAATTGGCATCCTTCCTTTCTCCTACCAACCCACAGCCAGAAAAAAAGTGCTATATAGCAGAAAATCTACTATATAGCACCCATTTAGGAAAATATGTAATTGTAATCAGTTTTTCATTATCAATTTATTGTTGTTCATATTATGCATTCATATTGAATTCTACAGTTTCCTGTGCAGTTTTTATCTCAGCATCTATATCAGCTCCCTGCTGGATGATGTTTGATAAAGCCACACCGATAGAATCTCTTGCATCATAGTAAAATGGTCCTGTTATATTAGATGGAATTTTTCCGGCAAATTCAACGATGTCGCTGTAAATTGCCTGTCCTCCAAAATAATCCTGAGGTTCACCATAAACATCTGAGTTGCCAGCTGGCAGCCAGGTGGAAAGTGCACCGGCTGAAGGGAGGATTGTCTCATAGAATTCCGTACTTCCAGCAAATGTGGTGTTCAGGAAATCTTCTGCAAGTTCTATATTCTTACAATTTGAAGTGATCACCCATGAAGAACCACCATTATTAGAATAATTTGTTGCACCTTCAATCCCATCCAATGATGGGATATTTGTTACTGCCCATTTTCCAGCCTGGTCATCTGCTGCCTGGATAGAGCCAAGGATCCAGCATCCATTGACTGTCCCAACAGAAGTTCCGTTATTAAGTGCACCAATGTATTGATCATTGTCCGTTACTTCCTGCAGCACCCCTGTATCTACCAGCTCCTGATACGTTTCAATAGCCGCTTTTACTGCTGGATTTTCTTCGATATTTACACTTCCATCTTCTTTGAAGCAGGAAGCTCCGCAAGACTGAAGCATTTCCATGATCAAATCCGGCATACCTGCCTGAGCAGTCAGCATCGGATATCCTGTTACTTCTTTTACTTTTTTACCTTTTTCAATAAATTCTGACCATGTGATGTCTGTAAAATCATCTACGGTAAATCCGGCCTGTTCCAGATAGTCTGTTCTCACACAGTTGATTGCTGCACCATTATCAAACGGAACTGCATAGTTTTTTCCCTCAAAAGTAGAATAAGCTACCTTCGCTTGAGAAAACTGTGAAAAATCAATACCTGAATCTGTCAGATCTGTAAATACATCCGGATAATTGGCAATATATTTCTGGAATGAGTTATCTTGCATCAAAAAAATGTCCGGTAAAGTACTTAAATCTCCCGCAGATACTGCTGTAGTAATTCTTGTTTCAATATCATCTGACAAAATCTCTGTAACATCTACAGAAAATCCCGCATGATCTTTTGCATAAATATCAGCTGCTGTGTTTATCGCATAAATATTAAAAGTAGGATCCCAACACCATACAGTCAAAGTATCTGAAGCAGAATCTGTGCTGTCCGTTGTCTCTGTATCTGCTGCAGATGTATCTTTTCCAGCTCCTGCATCTGAATCCGTTCCCTGAGTGCTGTCCCCTGATGCCTCTCCACATGCTGTCATTGATACGACAAGTACGCCTGCCATAAGCATCGTTAATAATCTTTTCTTCATATTATCCTCCTGATTTTATCAGGCGCGCGTCTGAACTATATGATAGTTTCATTTTATTCATAATATGATTATTCGGCAACTCGATTTCGCTGATAGATATTGCATTTTCGCTCATCTATCACTATTCAGGTATTCTTAGTGATAATCTCCCAATTCAATATCTTTCTTTCATAGTTATCAGGCAGATTTCTCCATTGAATCGGTGACATCCCCATGACTTTCCTAAAATTACGATTAAATGTAGACGGAGAAATAAATCCCACCTGGTTCGAAATCTCCAGTATAGAATGGTTTGTTTTGTTCATCAGTTCACAAGCTATCTGCACACGGATCAAGTTAATATAATCAGATGGAGTCATATTCATACATTGTCCAAACACTCTTCGAAAATGAGATTCGCTCAGAAAACATTTTTCAGCTAATTCACCAATTTTAAGCGTATTGTAATAAAATCGGCTGATATAATTCAAAGCTGGCATAATCGTCCCAACGCTGCTCTCTTCAACCCTGCTTTCTTCGCTTCCTGTATCTGTAAAACGTGCGATCTGAATCATAAGATTTCTCAGCAGATTATAAGACTGCTCCTTATAAAATCTGGGTCCTGTTTCCATTTCCTTAAGTATCGACAGTATAAGAGAACGTATTTCACTTTCTTCATCTGTTCCCAGAACATATGCCGCATGATTTATCATCTGCACGATCTCATCTGACATAATTTTCTGTTCCGGAAACATTTCCTCTATGATTCCTTCCACATCAACAAACAGATATTCCCAGCGGCTTACCGTACCCAATGTACTTTTTGTTGCATGAGGAATATTCTGTGGTACGATCGTGCAGGTTCCTGCCTCAAAAGGGATATTTTGTTCGTCGACCACAATATGTCCTTCTCCGTAATAACAATATCCCAACTCAAGATGATTGTGAAAATGCAGGCTATCGACGCCTTCACCAAAGCATTGTATCCATTCATCTCCCTGCAGTGCAAGCATTTTCATATCCGCCGGTACTGCATAGTAGCGAAATTCAACCATTTCTTTCTTTTTCTTCATTTTAAAAATCCCTCGGCTATGTGATTTTCCCAAACTATTGCGGCATTCATTAAATATTCTTGCAAATACGATATTCTTCTGGTTCTCTGTAAAAAAAAGGAGACGCTTTTGAAATGATGTTCAGCGCCCCCATTTATTATACCTTATTTATCTCTCCAAATGATCCTACCCTTGCTAAGATCATAAGGTGATAATTCCATAGTCACTTTATCACCCGGCAATATACGAATGAAATTCATTCTCAGCTTTCCGCTGATATGTGCCAGTACTACATGCTTATTCTCAAGCTCCACCTTGAACATTGCGTTAGGCAATTTTTCAAGGACGGTGCCTTCTACTTCAATAACATCTGCCTTAGACATCTCATAACCTCCTGTTTATCCTTACGAAGATGAAGTGCCAGTTCTTTTTTCTGGACTTGATTGTTTACCGCAAGGTCTTTGTTTTTTCGCCGTATTCTCTTATCGCTCTGATAACATCGGAATCCTGGATTCTTTTCTCCTTTGACAGAAGATCCTGGATCCATTTGGTAATACTATAATCTATCTGTACGTGTATCTTCTTCTTACGTTTTGGCCGATCCAGTGTCCGGTACTTTCCATCAACCAGATAAACCGCATCCGCATCAACCGCAGATATCATATAAACCTTTCCTTTGTCATGACCGGCAAGAGATTTCGCCATCATACCGATACCATATTCCTTCATTCTGCTACCTCTATTTCGTTAATGTCAGAATTTCAGGTTCTCCGTCCGTGATCAACACTGTATTTTCATAATGTGCAGATAAAGATTCATCATCCGTCACTACAGTCCAGTCGTCATCCAGCCAGCATACATCTGGTCGTCCCATATTGATCATAGGTTCGATTGCTAATGTCATACCCGGGACAAGACGAATTCCTCTTCGTCTCTGGGCAAAATTAGGAATCTGCGGGTCTTCATGAAGACTCGTACCTATTCCATGTCCTACCAGATCTCTGACTACTCCGTAGCCAAATTTTTCTGCGTATGCTCCTATTGCTGCAGAAATCTCATATAGATGATGGCCTGCCTTCGCATATTTGATACCTTCAAAGAAACTCTGGCGGGTAATATCCACCAGTTTTTTTGCTTCCTGACTGATTTCCCCTACTGCATGGGTACGGGCAGCATCAGAATGGTAACCTTTGTAGATGAGTCCGGCATCCAGGCTCACAATATCACCTTCCTGAAGAATTCTCTTCTTGGAAGGGATTCCATGTACCACTTCATCATTCACAGATACACAGATGGATGCGGGATATCCATTATAGTTAAGGAAATTCGGAATACATCCAAAACTTCTTATGATTTCCTCTCCCAAATGGTCAATTTCCCAGGTAGAAATCCCAGGTTTGATCGCTGCAGCAAGTTCATCATGAACTTTCTCCAGCAAGTGGCCTGATTCCCTCATCAATTCAATTTCCCTGGCAGTCTTTATTGATACAGACATGTTTTACGCTCCTAAGATTTTGGTGATAGCCTCGAACACATCATCAAGATTCTGTGTTCCATCAACCTCTACAAGTACACCCTCGTTCTTGTAGAACTCGATCAAAGGCTGTGTTTGATCATGATATACATCAAGACGTTTTTTAACAGTCTCCGGCTTATCATCATCACGCAGTACAAGTTTTGCTCCACATACATCACATACACCCTCTGTTTTTGGAGGATTGAATTCTACGTGATAAGTACATCCGCAAGCCAGACATGCGCGACGTCCGCCCATACGGTTGATGATATTTTCGTCCGGTACTTCAACGTTGATCGCATAGTCAATTACAGTTTCCAGTTTGCTCAGTGCAGCTTTCAAAGCTTCTGCCTGAGGTATAGTTCTTGGAAAACCATCCAATACATATCCATTCTTACAGTCTTCCTGGTTAATACGGTCTACAACCAGGTCACATGTAAGCTCATCCGGAACTAAAAGTCCCTGATCCATATAGCTTTTCGCTTTATTTCCCAGCTCTGTTCCGTTTTTAATATTTGCTCTGAAAATATCTCCTGTAGAGATATGCGGAATACTATATTTCTCCGCAATTTTCTTTGCCTGTGTACCTTTTCCAGCACCAGGTGCTCCCAACATAATAAGTTTCATAGTACCCTCTCCTTGTTTTGTGTTATTTTATCAGTTGCATATTATATAACTGCCTTATTTCCTTACAGTTACATATAACACTTTAAGGCTGTGGCGTAAACGCCACAACCTTTTAGTCATTCAAAAAACCTTTATAGTTTCTTACCAGCATCATGGACTCGATCTGTTTCAATGTTTCCAATACAACTCCTACGATAATGATGATAGATGTACCACCAAAGGATACATTAGCACCAAACACTCCATTGAAGAAAAATGGAATAACTGCAACGATCGTAAGTCCTGCAGCACCAATAAAGATGACATAGTTGAGCAGTCTGGTAAGATAATCGACTGTTGGTTTTCCAGGACGGATACCTGGGATAAAACCACCCTGCTTTTTCATATTGTCTGCTACTTCCAACGGATTGAAAGTAATAGAAGTATAGAAGTAAGCAAAGAAGATCACCATAACGATATAGAACAATAATCCGATAGAATATAACGGGTTCTGGGTATCAAACCAGTTATTACTGTTCATAGCTGCTAAAACTCTGCTTCCCCAGCCTGTACCATTGGACTTTCCAAGAAGTGTAGCAATAACACTCGGGAAAGACATGATAGAAGATGCGAAAATTACAGGAATAACGCCGGCTGTATTAACTTTTAAAGGAATATGGCTGGACTGTCCACCCATCATTTTTCTGCCCTGCATCTTTTTGGAATACTGAACAGGAATTCTTCTCTCTGCTCCATTAAGGATAAGTACTAATACAACCACAGCAACAATTACAGCAAGAATGATCACAGCTGCAAGAATACCTCTTGCGATTGTATTTCCCTTTATAAAAGTCTCATACAATGTAGTCAAATCACTCGGGATACGAGATACGATATTAATCAAAAGTACGACAGAAATACCATTTCCGACACCCTTTTCATTAATCTGTTCACCAACCCACATCAAGAATGCTGATCCAGCAGTCAAGGCAACAACCACTACCACTATTTTAACAAAACTGTTATTCGGAATCAATCCCCTATTACCAAAACCGATAGCCATGGCAACGGATTCAAATAAAGCCAGTCCTACTGTAACATAACGGGTAATCGCACCTATTTTCTTTCTTCCATCTTCTCCATCTCGCTGCATCTCCTCAAGCTTTGGAATCGCTATCGTAAGTAACTGCATGATAATGGATGATGTGATGTATGGTGTGATACTTAATGCAAAGATAGACATCTGTGAAAATGATCCGCCTGTAAAGGAATCCAGAAAGTTAAAAGCATCACCGGTCTGGCTTGCAAACCAATTCTGAAAATAACTGCTGTCTACACCAGGAACCGGCAGCTGTGAGCCAACTCTCACAACTACCAGCATCATTAACACATAAAAGATCCGATGCCTGACGTCTTTCACTTTAAATACATTTTGAAGAGTCTTAAACATGAGATCACCTCTACTCTACTGTTCCACCTGCTGCTTCGATTTTCGCTTTAGCACCTTCGCTTACAGCGGTAACTTTTACGGTCAGTTTCTTTGTCAGTTCGCCATTACCCAGAATCTTAACTCCATCTTTTGGATTAGAAATCAGACCATTCTCAACCAAAGCTGCGATTGTGATCTCTGTACCATCCTCAAATCTGTTAAGTTCATTTACATTAATACCAACGATAACTTTGGTATTTCTGTTATGGAATCCCCTCTTAGGAATTCTTCTGTATAAAGGCATCTGTCCACCTTCAAAACCTGGTCTTGGTGCTCCTGAACGAGCTTTCTGACCTTTGTGTCCTTTACCAGCTGTTTTTCCATTTCCTGAACCGTGTCCACGGCCTCTACGGAAATTATCACTCTGTCTGGAACCTTCTGCAGGTCTCAAATTAGATAAATCCATTGTGGCACCTCCTTCTATCCTATTTACGCTTCTTCAACTTTTACTAAATGCTGTACCTGTTTGATCATACCTCTAACAGCAGCGTTATCAGGCATTTCAACAGTTTTATGCATTTTCTTCAGTCCTAAAGCTTCTACTGTCTTTTTGTGCTTTGGAATCGCACCGATTGTAGATTTTACCAATGTAATTTTTAACATTTTCCCAGTCCTCCTTAAGCAAAGATCTCTTCAACGGATTTTCCGCGAAGTCTAGCTACTTCTTCTGGAGTCTTTAACTGACTTAAACCTGCGATTGTAGCAAGTACAACGTTCTGTTTATTTCTGGAACCCATACATTTTGTACGGATGTTTTTAATACCTGCTAATTCAATTACGGCACGAGCCGGACCACCAGCGATAACACCAGTACCTTCTGGAGCTCTCTTCAGCAGCATCTCTGCGCTTCCGAACTTACCAGTATAGTCATGTGTGATACTGTTATTATCATCTCTTGCTACTGTTATTAATTTTTTCATAGCATCTTCTTTTCCTTTGCGGATAGCTTCAGGAATTTCAGTTGCTTTACCAAGTCCTGCACCAACATGTCCGTTGCCGTCTCCAACAACAACCAAAGCAGTAAAACGCATATTACGTCCACCTTTTACAACTTTTGTTACACGTTTGATTGAGACTACTTTTTCTTCTAATTCAAACTGACTAGCATCAATGATTGCATGTCTCATGTGTTTTCGCTCCTCCTTTTCCTAGAATTCCAAACCAGCTTCTCTGGCTGCATCAGCTAACGCTTTAACTTTACCATGATATACAAAACCACCTCTGTCAAATACGACAGCTTTGATTCCGCTTTCAACTGCTTTCTTTCCGATAACAGCTCCAAGGTAAGCAGCAGCTTCTACTGTGTTTGTATGTTCCAGTTCTGCTTTTACATCTTTCTGAAGAGTAGAAGCGGATACTAATGTTTTTCCAACAGTATCATCGATAATCTGTGCATACATATGGTTATTACTTCTGAATACAGCCAAACGAGGTCTCTCAGTTGTACCAACGATATTATGACGCATTCTTCTATGCTTTTTCGTGCGGACTTCCGCTCTGGATACTTTATTAATCATCTCAACACTCTCCTTATTTATTTCTTACCAGTTTTACCAACTTTACGTCTGATAACTTCATCAGCATATTTAATACCTTTACCTTTGTAAGGTTCTGGTTTTCTTTTCTCTCTGATTTCAGCCGCATACTGACCAACTTTTTCTTTGCTGATACCTTTTACAATGATTTTGTTACCATCAACAGTTGTCTCCAATCCTTCTGGATCTTCCATTTCAACTGGGTGAGAATATCCTAAGGAAAGAACTAATTTCTTGCCCTGTTTCTGTGCTTTGTAACCAACACCGTTAACTTCCAGAACTTTCTGGTATCCTTCATTAACTCCTGTTACCATGTTATTGATAAGAGTTCTTGTCAGACCATGAAGTGCTTTCATTTTCTTAAGATCATTTGGTCTTGTTACGATAACATGACCATCTTCGATGTTGATGTTCATCTCGATTGGTAATTCTCTTTCAAGTGTTCCTTTGGAACCTTTACATACTACATAGTTATTCTCTTTAACTTCTACTGTAACTCCAGCTGGAATAACTACTGGCAGTCTTCCTATACGTGACATACCTGTTTCCTCCTAACTTAGATTTTCGGAGAGAACACGAGGTTTCTCTCTGTTTTCAGTTGCATTTGGCACACCCCGGCACTTAGTGAAGCTAAGCCGTAAGGCAGATGCTGTACTTAGTGACGATGGTGTTACCGGGTTAAGCCTTCTGCTTTATTAAGCGTTCAAGCCTACCATACAAATGCCAGAACTTCGCCGCCAACCTGAAGCTTTCTAGCTTCTTTGTCAGTGATAACGCCCTGGTTTGTGGAAAGAATAGCAATACCCATTCCGCCGAGAACTCTTGGAAGTTCTTCTTTGCCTACGTATACACGCAGACCCGGTTTGGAGATTCTTTTCAGACCTGTGATGATCTTCTCACTCTTGTCAGCACCATATTTCAGGGTGACACGAATGTTTTTGAAATTTCCATCATCTACGATGTCATACTTTGTAATATAACCTTCTTTAAGAAGAATGTCAACGATTGCAACTTTCATCTTAGATACTGGAATTTCTACTGTATCATGTTTAGCAGTGTTTGCATTACGGATTCTCGTAAGCAGATCTGCGATCGGATCGCTCATTGTCATGATAGTTTCCTCCTATTTTAGACTTTTCATGTTTGTATTATTAAGGTGTCTGAAGCAATTCCTGGTTTCTACCAGCTTGCTTTTTTAACACCCGGGATCTGTCCTTTGTATGCTAATTCACGGAAACAAATTCTGCAGATTCCGTATTTTCTTAAGTAAGCATGTGGACGACCACAGATTCTGCAACGATTGTATTCTCTTGTGGAGAATTTCTGTTTACGCTGCTGTTTGATTTTCATTGACGTCTTAGCCATGAATCTTCCCTCCTATATTCTTACTTTGAAAACGGCATGTTAAATAATGTCAGTAATTCACGAGCTTCTTCATCTGTATTCGCTGTTGTAACGAAGATGATGTCCATACCTCTTACTTTATCAACTTTATCATACTCGATTTCAGGGAAAATCAGCTGCTCTTTAATGCCCAGTGCATAGTTTCCTCTTCCGTCAAATGCGTTAGGGTTAACTCCGCGGAAGTCACGTACACGTGGAAGAGCCAGGTTGATCAGACGATCAGCAAACTCATACATTTTTTCCCCTCTCAGGGTTACTTTACAACCGATTGGCATTCCTTCACGAATCTTGAAGTTAGCTACGGAATTCTTTGCTTTTGTCAGAACTACTTTCTGTCCAGCGATCGTTTCCAGATCCTTAACAGCTGCATCTAACACTTTTGCATTGTCTTTGGCTTCACCAACACCCATATTGATTACGATCTTTTCGAGTTTTGGCACTTCCATGATGTTTTTATATCCAAATTTTTTGATCATAGCATCTACGATCTCACTTTTGTATGTTTCTCTAAGTCTGCTCACTTTTGTTTGCCTCCTCTCTTATTAATCGATCACTTCGCCAGTGCTTTTTGCAACACGGACTTTTTTTCCATCTTCTACTTTAAAGCCTACACGGACAGCCTGTCCTTTGTGCATTACCATCAGGTTAGAAATGTCAATTGCTGCTTCTTTATTGACGATTCCACCCTGCTGATTAGCCATAGAAGGTTTGGAGTGCTTTGTGATCATGTTGATACCTTCAACGATCACTTTTCCGTCTTTAATAGACAGAACTTTTCCTTCTTTGCCTTTATCTTTGCCGGCGATCACCTTAACGGTATCACCTTTTTTAATTTTTAAAGTTGCCATCAGGTTACCTCCTTATAATACTTCGGGAGCCAGAGATACAATTTTCATAAACTGTTTCTCACGAAGCTCTCTTGCTACTGGTCCAAAGATACGAGTTCCCCTTGGTGTTTTATCATCTTTGATGATGACTGCTGCATTTTCATCAAATTTGATGTAAGAACCATCTTTACGACGAACACCTTTTACAGTACGTACAACAACGGCTTTCACTACATCGCCTTTTTTTACAACGCCGCCTGGTGTTGCATCTTTGACGGAAGCAACGATTACATCACCGATATTGGCATATCTTCTCGTAGAACCACCCATAACACGGATACACAGAATTTCTTTTGCGCCAGTGTTATCAGCGACTCTAAGTCTACTTTCCTGCTGAATCATGCTGGTATTCCTCCTTCACGAATTTACCGATAAATGTTATTTCACTTTCTCAACGATCTCAACCAGTCTCCATCTTTTATCTTTGGACAGCGGTCTGGTTTCCATTACTTTAACGGTATCACCAATGCTGCACTGGTTCATCTCATCATGGGCTTTCAATTTATATGTTCTCTTTACGATTTTCTTGTAAAGAGGATGTTTTACGTGATCTTCAATAGCAACTACAATTGTTTTGTCCATCTTGTTGCTGACTACTTTACCAACACGTGTTTTTCTAAGATTTCTTTCCACGACTTAGTGCCTCCTTCTAAGATTACTGAACATTCGCTTTCTGAGCGATTATGGTCTGAATTCTGGCAATATTTTTACGAACCTCTTTGATTCTGCTAGTATTGTCCAGCTGATTGGTTGCATTCTGGAATCTCAGGTTAAAGAGTTCCTTTTTAGCAGCTACTAATTCTTCCTGTAATTCTGCAGCTGATTTTGTCTTTAAATCTTCTACATAATTTTTAATTTTCACTGTTATCACCGCCTTCTAAGTCTGCACGAGAAACGATTTTACATTTACATGGTAACTTATGCATTGCAAGACGTAATGCTTCACGAGCTGTTTCTTCTGGAACACCTGCGATCTCGAACATTACACGGCCTGGCTTAACAACTGCTACCCAGTATTCAAGAGCACCTTTACCGGAACCCATACGTGTTTCTGCTGGTTTTGCTGTTACTGGTTTATCAGGGAAAATTTTAATCCAAACTTTACCACCACGTTTGATATAACGAGTCATGGCTACACGGGCTGCCTCGATCTGATTGGATTTGATCCAACATGGATCAAGTGATACCAGACCAAATTCACCATAGTTGATCTTATTTCCTCTTAATGCTTTTCCTTTCATGGATCCGCGGAATTGTTTACGACGTTTAACTCTTTTAGGCATTAACATAATTATTTATCGCTCCCTTCCTTAGCTCCTTTGGTTGGAAGAACTTCGCCATTATAAATCCAAGCTTTAACACCAACTTTTCCATAAGTTGTGTCTGCTTCTGCGAAGCCATAGTCAATATCAGCTCTCAGAGTCTGAAGCGGAATAGTTCCTTCGCTGTAGAACTCAGTACGAGCCATATCTGCTCCACCAACACGACCGGATACAGATGTTTTAATTCCTTTTGCACCGGATTTCATTGTTCTCTGCATTGTTGACTTCATAGCACGACGGAAGGAAATACGATTCTCCAGCTGAAGTGCGATGTTCTCAGCTACTAACTGAGCGTCTCTGTCTGCTCTCTTAACTTCTTTGATATCTACGATCAATTTCTTTGATGTATATTTCTGAAGTTCTTTTTTAACTTTTTCGATCTCGGAACCACCTTTACCGATTACAACACCCGGTTTAGCAGTATAAATGATAACTTTCACACGCTCAGAAGCTCTTTCGATCTCAATCTTAGAGATTCCTGCGCTGTACAGTTTCTTTTTCAGAAATGTTCTGATATTATAGTCTTCCACAAGGTTGTCAGCAAAGTCTTTTTCTGCATACCATTTGGAATCCCAGTCTTTGATAACACCGACTCTAAGGCCGTGTGGGTTAACTTTCTGTCCCATGATTACCCTCCTTATTATCTTTCATCTAACACGATAGAGAGATGACTTGTTCTCTTCTCGATTCTATATGCTCTACCCTGAGCTCTTGGTCTGATTCTCTTCATTGTAGGTGCTTTGTTTGCGAAGCACTCTGCAACATAAAGATTTTCAACGCTCATACCATTATTGTTCTCAGCGTTTGCGATTGCAGACTCCAATAATTTTTTAATCACGCTTGAAGCGTAACGTGGGTTGTATGTCAGAATACCCAGAGCGGTCTGTGCATCTTTTCCACGAATTACATCCAGTACATAACAAGCTTTCTGTACAGACATTCTTGCGTAGGATAATTTAGCAGATGGTCTGGTATCTTTATTAGCATTTCTTGCTCTTTTAATCTGGCTTCTATGTCCTTTTGCCATGACTAAAATCCTCCTTTCAAGCTTGGGCTATGCCCTTTATTAACGAACACCTGATCTCTTTTCGTCTTTTCCATGTCCTCTGTAAGTTCTTGTAGCAACGAACTCACCAAGTTTATGTCCAACCATATCCTCTGTTACATATACCGGCACATGTTTTCTGCCATCATGAACAGCGATTGTATGTCCAACGAATGTTGGGAAAATAGTGGAACGACGTGACCAGGTTTTAACAACTGATTTATCTCCTGCTGCATTCATAGCATCGATTTTTTTCAATAAGCTCTGATCTGCAAAAGGTCCTTTTTTCAATGAACGAGCCATTCGCGTAACCTCCTTTATTTCGCTAACGTTTTACCGTCTCTTCTTCTTACAATATATTTGTTCGACTGCTTATTTTTCTTTCTAGTCTTCAGACCAAGAGCAGGTTTGCCCCATGGAGTAGATGGACCTGGACGACCGATACCAGTCTTTCCTTCTCCACCACCGTGTGGATGGTCATTCGGGTTCATAACGGAACCACGTACTGTTGGGCGGATACCCATGTTACGTTTTCTTCCGGCTTTACCGATTTTAACCAGGCTGTGCTCACCATTACCAACAACACCAACAGATGCGCGGCAGATGATCGGAACCATTCTCATTTCGCCTGAAGGCAGTCTTAAGGTTGCGTATTTGCCCTCTTTTGCCATCAACTGAGCTCCGTTACCAGCAGAACGAACCAGCTGTCCGCCCTTTCCAGGATGAAGTTCAATATTGTGAAGCATTGTACCAACTGGAATCTCTGACATTGGCAGGCAGTTTCCTGGTCTAACTTCTGCGTTAGCGCCATTCATCAGCTTCATACCAACTTTAAGTCCTTCTGGTGCAAGGATATATGCTTTCTCGCCGTCTGCGTAGCAGATCAGTGCGATGTTAGCTGTTCTGTTCGGATCATACTCGATTGCAGTTACAGTTGCAGGCACATCGTCTTTTCTTCTCTTGAAATCGATGATTCTGTATTTTCTTCTGCTTCCGCCTCCGCGATGTCTTACTGTGATCTTACCCTGATTATTACGTCCAGCGTTTTTCTTTAATGAAACAACCAGTGATTTCTCTGGTGTGGATTTTGTAATTTCAGCATAATCCAATCCCGTCATATTTCTTCTTGACGGTGTATATGGGTTGTATACTTTAATTCCCATTGTGATATCTCCTTTCACTTAGCGATAATCAGAACGAATCGGATGTTCGTTCAAGTCTCTTCGACTTTTTCCGCTTTCACGGCAACCGTTTGTATCTTACAGACCTTCGAAGATCTCGATATCTTTGCTGTCCTCAGTCAAAGTAACGATTGCTTTTTTTGTCTTAGCTGTCAGACCAGAAGTTGCTCCACGGCGTTTTTTCTTACCATCAAGATTCATGGTATTAACACCTTTAACTTTTGTTCCTTCGAACATTTTCTCAACAGCTTCTTTAATCATGCTCTTATTAGCTTCCGGATGAACCAGGAAAGTGTATTTTTTCTCGCCCATAGCGTTCATACTTTTCTCAGTTACAACCGGTTTAAGGATTACATCATAATATTGAACGTTAGCCATTATGCATATACCTCCTCAACTTTTGCAACAGTTGCTTTATCAATTACAACTGTGTTGTATTTAAGAATATCGAATACATTCAAAGTTCCAACGGAAGCTGTGATTACATTCGGAATGTTTCTTGTAGAAACGATTACATTATCATTTTCTGTAACTACCATAGCTTTTCCAAGTTTCAGGCTGTCCAGAACATTCTGCATATCCTTAGTTTTAATAGCGTCTAATTTCAATTCATCAAGAACAACCAATTTGTTCTCCTGTACTCTGGAAGTCAGAGCAGATTTGAGAGCGATTCTTCTCTCTTTTTTGTTCATTTTGAAAGAATAATCTCTTGGTACTGGAGCGAATACTACTCCGCCGCCTGTCCACTGAGGAGATCTTGTTGAACCCTGTCTTGCATGACCGGTTCCTTTCTGTCTCCAAGGTTTTCTTCCACCGCCGCTTACTTCAGAGCGGGTTTTCGCTTTCTGAGTTCCCTGACGTTTGTTTGCCAGCTGGCGAACTACTGCTAAATGAACAAGATGTTCATTAACTTCAACACCGAACACAGCGTCGTTCAGTTCAAGCGTGCCAACTTCTTTGCCTTCCATATTATAAACAGATACGTTTGACATCTGTGTGTTCCTCCTTTCAAGATTCATGCCTTACGGCATCGGGTCCGACTTCATTTACTGTTAAATTATTTTGCTGCTTTAACAGTTTCTTTGATTGTAACCAAAGATTTTTTAGGACCTGGTATAGCGCCTTTTACAAGTAACAGATTGTTCTCTGCATCAACTCGAACGATTTCCAGATTCTGAACAGTAACTTTCTTGTTACCCATATGTCCAGCCATTTTCTTTCCTTTGAATACACGGCTTGGATCAGATGCAGCACCGTTAGAACCACCATGGCGATGATATTTGGAACCATGAGCCATAGGTCCTCTGGAAAGTCCGTGTCTCTTGATCGGACCCTGGAATCCTTTTCCTTTGGAGATTGCAGTAGCATCTACTTTCTCTCCTGCAGCAAAGATGTCTGCTTTGATTTCCTGAGCTACTGCGTAGCCTTCAGCGTCTTCCAGACGGAATTCGCGAACGAATCTCTTATAAGAAACGCCTGCTTTATCAAACTGACCTTTCATTGGCTTGTTAACCAGTTTTTCTCTCTTGTCAACAAAACCAACCTGTACTGCACTGTAGCCGTCATTGTCTTTTGTCTTAACCTGAGTTACTACGCAAGGACCTGCCTGCAATACAGTTACTGGAGTTAAAACTCCATCTTCGTTGAAAATCTGAGTCATTCCAACTTTTGTAGCTAAGATTGCTTTCTTCATTCTCTTTACCTCCTGCTTAATCTACAGCGGAACACCATTTCGGTGTTCATCCTAGAACAGCCGATATAACTGGAACACTATGACCCTAATGGGATGTTGATTCCTCATAAGAATGTGTTGCTTCTATATCAAACTTTCCGGATTGTTAGCACTTTCAGATGAATTATTTGTTTTTCATCTTGATATCGATGTAAACACCAGCCGGCATCTCCAGTCTAGCCAGAGCGTCCACAGTTTTCTGTGTCGGCGCGATGATATCGATCAATCTCTTGTGAGTTCTCTGCTCAAACTGCTCTCTGGAATCTTTGTATTTGTGTACCGCACGTAAGATAGTTACTACCTCTTTCTTAGTGGGAAGTGGTACAGGTCCACTCACTACAGATCCATTCTTTTTTACAGTTTCAATGATTTTGCTTGCTGATGCATCAACTAACTGATGATCGTAAGCTTTTAATGTGATTCGCATTACTTGACTTGCCATAAAAAAAGTCGCCTCCTTTTCGCACTTTACGAGTACGACAAGCGGTGACTGTACACTCCTCCGTGTGTGTCCTGCGGACTCTCACACGATTTTCCACGCTCCGGTGGATATTAACATGTATACAGTGACTTGTCGCCAGTTTCTTAACTTGACATTCGCTCCACGGAAAACCTGCAATCAACATGCAGCAACCTCTCGCTTCATCGCTATCAATGTCACAACACGAGTTATTATAAACGAAACCCCTCGCAAATGCAAGGGGTTTCTGAAAATTATTGTATTTTATTCTGTACAATCTTATAGGATGTCTGAGTAGTCAAGAATCGTCACGCCGCTCACTTCATCTTCCACAATATCAGGCTCTTCTCCAGCTGCTTTTGCCCTCTCAAGAAGTTCTTCTTTTGTGTAGACCGGAATCGCCAGTTTCTTCTCTGCTTCTGGTTCGTTTACAGTTTCTGCCTCTTCCTGTGCACTGACCGCCTGCACGATAGCACTTTCCAGGTCATCTGCCGTATCCGGGACAGAAGCTGCTGCTGCTTCCTCAGTCTTAGGAACATCTGCGCCCGCTTCTTCACCCATCATTCCTGCAATATCCGCTGCCAGCGTATTACGGGTTTCTTCAAAAAGATCTGGTTCCTTTTCCTGCGTCTGCTGATCGGCTGTCAGATCTTCCTCCACTTTTGCATGTGCAGGTTCACTCTGTGGTTTTTCTTCTGACGGCTCTTCCATCAGCTCGTTTTTATTCTTTTTGGATTTCTTTGCTGATTTCTTTGCAGCTTTTTCATCTGCCTTTGCCTGTTTCTTTGCTAACTTATCTGCTTTTTTCTGCTGTCGCTTACTCAGCGGTGGTTCTTCTCCATCCTCGTCTTCTTCGTCGTCTTCCTCTTCATCCTCATCTTCATCTTTTTTCCAGATCTCTGCAAGGATAAATAATATAACGACAAATACAACTGCCAGACCAACGATAATCAAACCTTCCGTTGTCCTGAGTGCCGTAGAAACATATCCAATATATGGTACAGTAAGAACCACTCGGTTCAAACTTCCTGATACAGGTTTTTCCAACGTACTTCCATCTGTGCTCAATTTATCTTCCAGGGTTAAGTTCTCCCCGTCCGCAGCACCAACTTCATATAAGTACTGACTCTGCTCTTCCTGGACCAGAACCTTGTCTCCCTCTTTTATGGTGCCCGCATCCCTCTTCAACGCATATGTCACAGATCCTCTTGCGAGATTCGTGTCCATGCTCACGTCATCTACGATCACCGTTGTTACCCCTGCAAAAGGCGGTATCAAAAGTCCTCCTGCTACTAAAATAGAGCAGATCAGGATAATATTAACAACTACCTTCAAAAACTTTGACATGTCTTACTCTCCTCGTTTCTCTAAACTACCTCTGTTCCATGTGTCCCATTATAGCCTTTTTTAGCTTCTTCTGCAACCAATTTTAAAAATTGGTGTTGTTTTTTCATTTTACCATTGAACCCATCTTTCTTCTTTATTATAATAAGGTAACTGGTCACTCCATGATCAGTTACATATTACGGAGGTAAAAAAATGGAAACCACCATTAAGACAATTGAGGATCTCTCACTGAACGCATGGCCCTCTCATCAGATACAGCTTTATGATGGATGGCTGCTTAGATTTTCCTACTTTTATACACATCGTACAAACAGCGTTGAACAGATAGGTCTCTCTTCGATACCTGTCGACGAAAAGATCAAGTTCTGTGAAGATGCCTATCGAAGATGGGGTACACCATCTATATTCAAGATAACGCCTCTGCTGGATCCTGATTTTGAAAAAAGGCTTATAAAGCGTGATTATATGGTTCAGCATATTACAGAAGTCATGCTGCTTGATTATGCTGCCTACCGTGCCCAGACACCTGCGGTAAACGTACAGATCGAACACACGATCAACGCCCGATGGATCAACAGTCTCTTCGCATTAAAAAGCACTACCAACGCCATCCATCGCCAGATTGTTCCTTCTATGTATCAAGCCATCCCAAAAGATACCCTTGCCGCTTCGATCGTTAATGAAAAAGGGCAGATCGTCGCTATAGGACTGGGGATACTCGATCGCTCTTATATCGGAATCTATGCGATCCATGTGCATCCTTATTACCGCGGGAGAAAATACGCCCGTTCCATCTGTACCACACTGTTGAATGCAGGTTATGAGATGGGGCTTAAGGGAGCATACCTTCAGGTAGTACATGGAAATTCCCCTGCCAAGAACTTATACAGTTCCCTGGGATTTCAGGATTTTTACAGTTACTGGTTCCGTGTACGCGACTTTTTTTAAATATTTTAATCGCTTATAACTTTACATGTAAATTTTTCTTCTATATTAATATATAGAGTCAAAGGAGGTTCTATTGGATTTTTTAAGATTATTGGCTGATTTTCGCCAGCCTGTTCTTGATATTATTTTTCAGGCGATCACCTATATTGCGCAGGAAACCCTGGTCGTTGTGATCATATGCTGGCTTTTTTGGTGCCAAAACAAAAAACTTGCTTATACCCTTGGTTTTTCTTATTTCCTTTCAGGACTTTGTATCCAGGGATTAAAAATCACTTTTCAGATTCCCCGTCCCTGGGTGCTGGACAGTAATTTTAAGCCTGTTGCTTCCGCAGTCAGTGGTGCCACCGGATATTCTTTTCCCAGCGGTCACACCCAGAGTGCAACTGCTCTTTTTTCCACTTTGGGATTTGCCGCCCAAAGGAAACCTTGGAAATGCTTATGCTTTTTCATGTTTGTGATCATCGGATTTTCCCGTATGTATCTTGGTGTTCATACTCCCAAAGATGTCATCACCTCGATGTTTCTTTCACTCACGATCTCTGCACTGATATTCTTCCTCGTACAGGATAAGCTACTAAATTCCCAGTACACAGGCCGGGTGGCTGCCATTCTTCTTATCATCTGCGTTCTGGTCACGTTATATGCCGGTATCATGTACGCAAGCCATTCTGTAGATCTTACAATGGGAAAAGATGCTTTGAAAGCCTGCGGCGCAGGTTTTGGCTTTGCAATAGGTTATTATATCGAAAGAAAGTTCATCCAATTTGAACTTCCAACGAACACAAAGGAAAAGATACTCCGTTTTACTTTTGGACTGATATCTGTTATCCTGCTCCTTTTGATATTCAACTATACGATCAAAAGATTTCTTATTGGTGATGTTTTATCTTATGCTCTTTTAGTTCTATGGATCGTTGCTGGCTATCCTGCAGTTTTTTCCCGGCTTCTAAAAGTGTGATCTGAATTTTTCCAGCAAATAAAAAAAGAGTATCGGCATATTGGCTGATACTCTTTTTATTTGCTTGGGTCTTATTTATTCGTCAGATATTTCTCGATTCCGCTGATCGCGTCTTCTTCATCTGTACCTTCTGCACTGATTGTTACACTTTCACCCACATTCAGTCCCAAAGTCATCATTCCCATAATACTTTTAGCATTCACACGTTTTTCACCGCTTTCAACTTGAATCCGGCTTTCATATTGGCTTGCAACCTGTACCAGCATCGCAACCGGACGTGCTTCTAACCCATTGGAAATCTGAATCTTAATCGGTTTTCTAATCATAATAATCCTCCTTATTTCCTCGCAATTCCTCCGCAATTTGGCTCAACTTCCTTAATCGATGATTGACCCCTGACTTTCCCATAGGCGGAGACAGCCTCTCACCTAACTCTTTCAGAGTCGCATCCGGATATTGTAGCCTCAGAACTGCCATGTTCTCCAGTCCTTCGGAGAGCTGGGAAAATCCCATGTGTGCCTCAATATACTGTATGTCTTCTATTTGCTTTACTGCCGCTGATACTGTTTTGGTAATGTTGGCAGTCTCGCAGTTCACTTTCCGATTCACATTATTGCTGATTTCTTTTATGATCCGGACATTTTCCAGCTTCATAAGTGAAATCCCCGCTTCCATCAAACCCAAAAGCTCAACAATCTGAGAACCCTCTTTCAGATAAACCACCTGACTTTTCTTTCGATTCACTATCCTTGCGTCCAACTCAAATTCTCTGAAAATCTCCTGTATCCACTCAGCTCTTTCAACTGTGGGACATACAATTTCCAAATGGTATGATTTTTCCGGATCACTGATAGATCCTGCTGCTAGAAACACACCCCGAAGTAAGGCACGTTTGCAACATTCTTTCTGAATCACCAAACGGTTCAATATGGAAAGATCATCTGCTATCTCCATATCCGGCGTCATAAACTTAGCCGCTTGAAGAATTCTAATCGTATCCTCATGTGAATCAATTTCCACCCGGTACACATTTGCTTTCTTTAAGTATCGGTTCTTGCGAATACGAATTTCTGCTTCTATATTAAATGTTTTTTTCAATAATGTAAAGTACTTTCTTGCCACTGACACATTTTCTGTATGAACAGTTATACTATATCGGTCATTCTCCGAGATGGAAATCTGACCACAGAAGCTTAATATGGCTGCTGTCTCGGCAATCTGACAGTGTCTTGCCAAAGGAATCTGACGTGACAGTTCTTCCTTTAATTCACTGGAAAAGGACATATTCCACTACCTCGTTTCATCCATTTTTTTCCGGATCGCATCTTTCCCTATATCTCTATGTTCAATCCGCACACCGTATTCCTCTGATTTTGACAAACGTTCATACAGACCATTTGCCAGAGTAACAGATCTATGTTTGCCGCCTGTACAGCCAATACTTACCACAAGCTGATTCTTCCCTTCCAATATGTAGTTAGGAATAAGAAATTCTATCATATCTTCTAATTTATTCAAAAATGTCAGCGAAGCTTCATGGCTCATCACGTATTCACTGACCGGTGCATCATTTCCGCTCAAAGCTTTCAGCTCATCAATATAATAAGGATTCGGGAGAAAACGCACATCAAACACCAGATCCGAATCCGACGGTATCCCATACTTGAAGCCAAAAGACAGGATCGTTATCATAAGGCTCTTAAATCCTTGATTTTTCACAAAGATCTTATCCAGTTCACTTTTCAGTTCCCTTGTGAGCAGCTGGCTCGTATCCAGAATATAATCGGCTCTCTCTTTTAAGAATCCAAGCTTATTTCGCTCTTCACGAATACCATTTTCCACTCTTCCTGAACCCGCAAGCGGATGAGTCCTTCTGGTTTCCTTGTATCTTTTTACCAGAACTTCTTCATTGGCATCCAGGAATAAAATTTCGTAGGCCAGACCTGTTACGCCGATTTCTTCCAGTGTCTTTTCAAGTCCATCCATACCTTTTCCGCTTCTTATATCCACACCCAAGGCCACTTTCTGGATACTTCCTGAACTTCCCTCATTCACGAACTGGGCAAACTTTCCCAAAAGAGGAATCGGGAGATTATCCACGCAGAAATATCCCATATCCTCAAGCATCTTCAAAGCTGTACTTTTTCCTGCACCTGACATACCTGTCACAATTACAAATCTCATCTTTGTCCCCACTTACTCTTTTGTCCAAAATTCTCCAAGAAACTTTACTTCTGTCTCCAGTTTTACCTGGAACTTCTCATACACAATATCCTGTACCTGACGGATCAATCCAGCCACATCAGCAGCTGTTGCCTCGCCTGTATTCACTACAAAGCCACAGTGTTTTTCAGATACCTGGGCACCGCCCACCTGATATCCACACAATCCTGCATCCTGGATCAGCTTACCTGCAAAATATCCTTCCGGACGTTTGAATGTACTTCCCGCGCTGGGATATTCCAAAGGCTGCTTCGAAACTCTCTGCGTTTTCAGTTCGTCCATTCTTTTTTGGATAAGTTCTTTTTTACCCTTTTCAAGGCGAATCCTTACCTCCAAAACCACAAAGCCCTTTTCCTTTATCACACTGGTACGATACCCCAGTTCAAGTTCCCCAACACTCATCTGTCTGATGTCGCCTTCCGGTGTCAGTACTGTCACGGAAACCAGGATATCTTTCATCTCGCCGCCATAAGCACCGGCATTCATGACCACTGCTCCGCCCAAGGTTCCTGGAATCCCCGAAGCAAATTCCATTCCGGTCAAAGATGCTTCCATCGCCTTTTTTGAGGCTGATGACAAAAGAACACCTGCTTGAGCGATAATTTCATTTCCCTCTATCCGCATCTGATTCATATTCTTATAAATCTGGATCACCACACCGCGAAACCCTTGATCACTGACCAAAAGATTACTTCCATTTCCTAATACAAAAAATGGTATCCCTTCTTCCTGGCATATATGTACGACCTTCGCTGTCTCCTCACTGTCCGCCGGGCATACATAGATATCAGCCGGTCCGCCAACACGAAATGTTGTATGTTTTTTCATCAATTCATCGACAAAAACCTGTTTAGTGCCTACTATATCCTCAAATTTTCCTGCTATCTCCTGCTTCACTGGTCAATCCCCTATTCTGCTTTGTTTCTATGATTATTTGCTGATCATTTACGATTTACTGCTTTTCTATTTTTTTCATCAGATCACGTATCACTTCTCCTGCGATCATAAGACCCGCCACACTGGGCACAAAGGAAATACTTCCCGGCACCGGGCGAAGGGCAGTCCCTTTCTTCTCTTCGGAGACTGTCGGTTTGATCGGCAGCTCCTTTGAATACAATACTTTGACTTTTTTGATCCTTCTTTTTCGAAGTTCCGTTCGTACCACCTTCGCCAGGGGACATACGCTGGACTTTGAGATATCTGTGATCTCAAACTTTGAAGGATCCAGTTTATTACCCGTACCCATACAGGAAATAATATCTGTTCCGGCTGCCTTTGCCTTCTCTATCAACAGTAATTTTGAAGAAACGGTATCTATAGCATCCACAACATAATCATACGAAGTAAAATCAAATAGCTGCTGAGTATCCTGTGTGAAAAATGTCTCATAGGTATGAACCAGGATATCCGGATCGATATCCTTAATCCGTTCTTTCATCACCTGAGTCTTCGGTTTTCCGATCGTGGAATGCAGTGCGATCAGCTGACGATTAATATTAGTCAAAGAAACTACGTCATTATCAACCAAAGTCATTACACCAACACCACATCTTGCCAGCGCTTCTGCAACATAAGATCCAACTCCGCCGATACCAAATACAGCAACCCTGGATCTGCCCAGTTCTTCCACCATCTGTTCGCCTACTAAAAGTTCCATCCTAGAATATTCATGCAGCATACTGATTCTACCTTTCTCCTGTGTATTTTACGCCATTAGTATATAGTATACTATATATCCTCTCACCCATGCAAGCCTTCTATAATTTTCGCTCTATTTCTTCATTTTGGGTCTGAAAAACAGACTTGTCAAATAACCAAAGATCAATGCTGCACTTATTCCGGCAGCACTGGCTGTCAAGCCCCCCGTAAAGAGCCCCAGGAGTCCTTTTTTATCTATGCCTTCCTTCACTCCCTCAAAAAGCAGATGTCCGAATCCGATCAAAGGCACCGTAGCTCCCGCATGAGCAAAATCCACCAATGGTTTATAGATCGTCAGTGCGCTCAGTACACTTCCGGCGCACACCAGAAGTACCATGATCCGCCCCGGCATCAATTTTGTTTTATCCAGCAGTATCTGGGCCAAAGCACAGATAAGCCCGCCTACCCAGAATGCATTGAGGTATTCCATCATTTTTCTTCCTCCACATGTTCTATGATCACACCCTGTGCTATCCCCGGAACGCTGCTGCCTTCATAGAAGCTTACCTTTGACATCAACGCACCTGTCGGCACATAGAGTACCTTTTTCCACTCACCGCTCGACAGCTTTGGCAGTATATATGCGGTCAAAACTGCTGCCGCACATCCGCATCCACTTCCACCTGCATGGGTATCCTGTGTCTTCTGGTCATAGATCAATATTCCGCAGTCCTCATGTACATCTGTGATCTGATAGCCTTCCTTCTCCGTCATATCAAGCAGGATCTGCTGACCGATATATCCCAGATCGCCGGTGATGATCTTATCAAAGTTCTCTGGATTCAAGGAAAAGTCCTTCAGACACTGGACGATCGTACTGCTGGCTGCCGGTGCCATACATGCTCCCATATTCTGAGAGTCCTTAAGCCCATAGTCCGTCTGCCTCCCGGTGGTGATGCCGGTTATCTTTATATTGCTTTTCTTGCTTCCAAGAATACATGCGCCACTCCCCGTCACCGTCCATGCGGCTGACAGTGGTCTCTGACTTGCGTATTCCAGTGGAAATCGAAACTCTTTTTCTGCTGTGGCAAAATGACTGGAAGTTGCCGCCAGCACCCGGTCTCCATATGCTCCTGCTATCGCCATCGCTCCAAGCCCCAGGGCTTCTCCCATCGTTGAGCAGGCTCCAAAAAGTCCATACATCGGCCGGTCAAGACTTCCGATACCAAAGGATGATGCGATGGACTGGGCCAAAAGGTCACCGGCAAATATGAGGCGGATATCTTCCATCGAGATGCCGGTCTTTTCCACAACAAGTTCAGCGCATCTCTTTTGCATGATACTCTCCGCCTCCTCCCAGGACTTTTGACCAAACATGTCATCCTGCTCCACAAGATCAAAGCATTTTCCCAGCGGACCTTCCCCCTCTTTTTTCCCTACGATTGCTGCATAGCCCTGAATATAGACCGGATATGCAAAAGAAATACTTTGCTTCCCCAAAAACTGCTGTGTACACTCTGTATTCTTTTTCATCCTTTTATGCTCCCTTTATCTTCCCATCTGCCTAAGTTCTCCACTACTTTTTCCATCAAAACCACCCTGTGCCTTTCCCTGTACAATAAATAATTCCCAACTGCCCTTGCGCCAGTGTCAAGTAATGGCATAAAAACATAAAATCTTTTGAAGATATCTATGTTTTATTATCCTTTCCCTTCTTATCAAATTTATTCTATTTTGTATCGTATTTTTCTATAAAGTACTTCGTCAAAATAGTCTCCGCCACCCAATTTTTATAAGCGATCATCAAGTGCAAGGCCTTTTTCATATATCCTTTTAAATTAGTATATTTGAATTTGGCATTTATACTCATCTCCTCTGAATTTTTCTGTAACATAAACTATATTTATCACTATTCATTTTTCTCATCAATGGTGTTTGATTTTCTAAACTTAGTCACGCCACATCCATCATGCCTTAAAATCTCCAATTCTTCTCGGTTTCCCCAGTTCAGTTCTTCCTATTGTCGAACATACTTTTTCCCGTTAGCATTCAGGATCAGAAGTGGATTTTAATACTGGCAGAGGCGCCAATGCGTCTCTGCCAGTTTCAGCAAAAAATATTTTCTTTTTCCTTACTCAACTCACCCTTTATGTGCCAGCGGGCAACAACATGCACAGCCGTCCGCATTACTGTATATGCTCTTACCTGCAGCAACTGCTTTAACCTCGTTTTCAAAAATTCCCAAGTATGTCTTGTTTGTAAGACCAAGCTGATCGGCGTGGCCCTTAGTATGAACTTCATGGTGCTGGCCCGGATTAAACGTACTATCATTGTTAATGTAATAAAAATGGGACATATATATTCTCGCTAGTGTAAAATTTTATTCGGATAATGGAAAATAATAAAAAGAGAACACCAACTTTGTGATAAAGTATTTAGCGACGAACTAATACAAACAAAGGAAA
>SAAH01000032.1 GCA_009929525.1 Clostridia bacterium
CACAATACTGTCTTTTCATTTTTTTCAAAAATAGGACAGATTGGTACTTTAGAAGAAGTTATCTCTTTTGAAATTACATTTTGCGGAAACTCAAGTTTCTACGCCATCTTTACTCTAAGAATCCTGCGGAGTGACTCATTGATTCTTTCCTCGCTTATGCTCTCTCTGTTCACAGCATCGAGTATCCCATAATATGCCTTTGAAAAATCTGCCGGCATCAATATCATATCCACACCAGCCATTACCGCTTTCACAGCTGCAGCCTCCGATGTATATCTCTGTGTGACTGCGCCCATATTCAATGCATCTGTGACTACAACACCGGTATATCCCAGTTCATTTCTAAGGATCTCTGTCACCATACGATAAGAAAGAGAACTCGGTGTATCATCCCCTATCACCGCCGGAACACTGATATGGCCAACCATCACCACACCTGCCCCTGCTTCGATTCCAGACTGAAATGGGATCCAGTCTGATGAGGCAAGTTCTTCCTTGCTCTTGTCCACCACAGCCATCCCATCATGACTGTCCGTCCTGGCAGATCCATGTCCAGGAAAATGCTTCAGCGTTGCCAGCACTCCAGCATCCTGCATTCCCCGGACCTGGGCTGCAACCATCTGTCCATCAAGTGCAGAATCCATGCCAAATGATCTCCTGGCCCATATGGCATTATCCGGAGCGTCAAGCACATCTGCTACCGGAGCAAAATCAAGGTTAAATCCCAGTTCGCCAAGATAAGTTCCTATGGTTTTTCCAGTTTCATATGCCTGATCAGTATCGCCGGAAGCTCCTATGTCAGCCATATCCGGAACAGCCTCTATGCCAAACTCACCTTTTCCACTGATCCTGCGAACCGTACCGCCTTCCTCATCCACCACCAGAATGGCCGGAAGTCCTATGCGTTCCACAGAATACGTCTGTACATTTTCTAACATTGTTTTTACTTGTTCTGTGCGGTCCAGATTCTGTTCAAAATAGATGAGGCCTCCCACCGGATACTGCTGCAGAGCCTGCTTTGTCGTATCTCCGGCCGCGGTAACTCCATCCACTCCGGTCAGTGCATCCGGCGTGATGATAAACAACTGTGCCACCTTCTCTTCCAGCGTCATCTGCGCGATCTTCTCTTCGATTTTGGCATTTAACTCACTGTCTGCAGTTGAAGATGCACCTCCCGTCTGCTCGCCATTCTCTGTTTCCTCCGGAACCTGCAGATCTGCATCCACATCTGATCCAGCATCTGTCTGTTCATTGTCAGCATTATTTGATCCTGTATCCTCAGTCTTTTTTCCCGAAGTTTGATTTTTATGTCCCTGTGCATACAGTACTACGCACAACACTGCCGCCAAAAGTATGATCACACAGATCATAATAGCTGCCGGCAGTCCCATTTTCCGTTTTCTCTTTTTTTTCATCATAGTCTCCACAGAGTCCGATCATGCTCCAGCACTGCTGCCTAAAGTTTAAAGATGCGCTTATCCCTCAGCTCGATCTTCTTTTCTTTCATGAGAGAACCAACCGCTCTTTTAAATGCTGCCTTGCTAAGTCCAAATTCTCTTTTGATAACTTCCGGTGAAACTTTATCGTCAAAAGGCAGGACGCCTGCATATTCATCCAATACTTTCATGATAAGTTCTGCGTCGGTTCCCATCTGCTCATATGCTTTTTTCCTGGGTGAAAGATTCAGTTTTCCATCTTCTCTCACACTTGTCACACGGCATTTGATCATGCTTCCCGGACGATAATTTCCCTGGGCTTCCTTCTTCGGGATAAGACCGGAATATTGATCATCAACAGCCACAAAAACTCCAAAATTGTCACTCGTTTCATAGATCCGTCCCTCTACCTCATCGCCCAGCACATAAGGTGACTGGTCCTTAAGATATGGGTAAACCTTCATCGTAGCGCAAAGTCTGCTGCTCTTATCTATATACAGTGCAGCCAGGACCTGCTCTCCTTTTTCCACCCGATTTGTCTGCTCTCTGAACGGGAGAAGAAGATCCTTTTCCAGTCCCCAATCAAGAAATGCTCCTATTTTCCCCACCTCTGCCACAGTCAGCAATGCTGTCTGATGAAGCTGAAGTGCAGGCATACGAGTGGTAGCTATCAATCGGTCGGAAGAATCCCTATAGATAAATACCTCAATCTCATCTCCCACTTCTGTTCCTTCCGGGACCTGCTTGCCCGGGAGCAATACACGCTCTTCTTCTTGGGCCTCCGCATATTCACCCAGATATACGCCAAAATCCACCTTCCTAACTACCTGCAGTTTCTGTTTTTTTCCTAATTCGATCATACCTTCTCCTTTTTAACTCTATCGCCTGATTCCCACTTCTACATTTGTTCTTATATCTTTTCTTTCCCTACTGCCAGTTATGAAAATTCCACCACTGCATAGGGCCTGTTTTCTTCATTACAAAGTGCTACCGTGCAGATTCCATCCCCGATCGTTACTACTGGAATCATCACATCTCCAAGTACCGCCTGGCTCTTATATTCCGCCCTCATCTGATGGACAACAAAATCCTGAGGGATATAGTCCTGGGCTAACCGGATATACTGTGCATTATTTACATGATGATTGGTGTCCAGATGATGCCTCTTCACTGAAAATGCCTCCATGATCTGATTTTCTTTTGGCAGTACAATCTTTCTCGGTGCATAATCCATATCAAGTTTTTCTTCTAATTTATATACTTCGTACTCTTCCGGTTCTATCTTGACCGGTTTTCCGCTCTCTATATCAATAAAAGCCCAAAGAGAATTCGCATATGCAAGCACTTCTCCCTGCTCTGTCGTTATCGTAAAATTCCTTGCCCCATAAAATCCCTTGAATGCATATGGCCACGTGCTTATGTTGATCTTCTCACCCATGCCAGGACAACGGTTCACACACACTTGCCAGGATGTCAGTACCCAGGCTCTGTGAATGGCTTCCAGCGTATCTACTCCCCTGCCCATCGATTCAGAATGAAACGTAGTACAATCCTGCAAATAATTCAGCAAACCAATCAAAGATAATGTTTTGTCTTCTCCAATCTCACTATAACGCACTCGGCTTTCAAATGTATACACTTTTTTCTCTCCTTTTTACTCTGCGACGAAAAAGAAAGCCTTGGATTTTATCCAAGGCTTCTAAGCTGGGCTACAAGGATTCGAACCTTGAAATGACGGAGTCAGAGTCCGTTGCCTTACCATTTGGCGATAGCCCAATATCATTTTGTCGTCTTATCTCGGCGACAAAATGTATTATATAGCATCGTTCTGGAAAATGCAAGCCCTTTTTTTGTTTTTTTTTATTTTTTTAAATTATATGTGCAATTTGCATTTTATGCATTATGCTACATAGCTTTTATCAACTGTGATCACGCATTCATATCTGGAATCAATATTCTTCATTTGCATCCGAAGGTAGTCCTTAAGTTTTTTTTGTTCTTCCTTACTATAGGAAAATGGGACAAGTACATCAAAGATCAGATTAATTCTCTTTTCTCCCCATACCATCCGGAAATCATGGAAAGTCACTTCCGGATCTTTCTCCTTGATCGCCTGTTCCAGCTGCGATCTGGTTGTCAATACCCGTTCGTCCCGCATCTCCACCGGATCCATATGGATCACCAGAAATATCCCCATCTTTTTGGAAACATCTCTCTCGATCCGGTCAATGATCTCGTGGGAAACTTCTATATCTACATCTCGTGGTACCTCTGCATGGATAGATGCCATACTTCTGTTTGGTCCATAGTTATGTACGATCAGGTCATGAGTTCCTTCAATTCCCTCATAGCTTTCCACTTCCTCGCGGATCTTTCTTGCCACCTCAGGGTCTGCCGCCTGTCCGATCAGCGGTTCCAGCGTATCCTTTGCAATCCCGATACCAGCCCATATAACGATCAGCGAAACAACAAGTCCTGCGACAGCATCGATGTTTACCCCTGCGAATCTGCAGATCAGTATAGAAAGGATCGTTGCACTGGTAGTGATGACATCGCCCATAGAATCCGCTGCTGCTGCGAGCATAACCTTTGAATCAATACGTTTTCCCAGCTTTCTGTTAAATAATGCCATCCAAAGCTTCACTCCCACAGACATTACCAGGATCAGGAACGGAACCAGATTGAACGCAATATCTTCCGGGTTACTTAATTTGCCAAAACTCGACTTCAGAAAAGATATGCCGACTTCAATAACGATAAACGATACGATCAGCGCCGATATATATTCTATCCTGCCATGCCCAAAGGGATGCTCCTCATCCGCTGGTTTTTCAGCCATCTTTACACCAATAAAGCTGATCACCGAAGATGCTGCATCCGACAGATTATTGAAAGCATCTGCCATGACGGCGATACTATGCATAAACGCACCTATCGTCAATTTTCCCGCAAACAATAATATATTGCAGAAGATCCCCACAAAACTGGACAGTACCCCATACGATGTCCTGACGCTGTTATCTTCTGTGCTTTCATAATCCTTTACAAATCTGCGGACCAAGAATTCAGTCATAATCTCCAACCCCTCTTACTTTTATTTTCTTCCTCTTATTTTCTTAAGCACTTTCCCTGTAGCCATTCAGTTCTTTTATGGTCGCTCTCAAACTGCATTTCTTTATATCCTAATAACTTTCTTTCCCTGCGTCAAGTAAAGTGGCAAAAAACTCTCAAAAACTTTTTAAAATAAGGAACTCCTCACAATTCGTTTACATATTTTTTTCAAAATGCTATAATAGGAAAAATTGTAGATTTTATTCTGAAATGGAGGAAACCCATGAGAGCGTTGGATTTAACATTACTTACCGATTTATATGAATTGACTATGATGCAGGGTTACTTTAAAAACCCTACCGATCAGGTCGTGGTTTTCGATGCATTTTATAGAAAGAACCCCTGTGACGGCGGATATGCCATTGCAGCTGGACTGGAACAGGTTATCGACTATGTCCGTGACCTGCATTTTTCACCTGACGATGTGGAATATCTTCGAAGCCTGAATCTGTTTGAGGAAGACTTTTTGGAATATCTGAGAGGTTTTCATTTTACAGGAGATATCTATGCAATACCAGAAGGAACGGTTGTATTTCCAAGAGAGCCTCTTTTAAAGGTCATCGCTCCTGTCATGGAAGCTCAGCTTGTGGAGACAGCTATCCTCAATATCATCAATCATCAGAGTCTGATAGCTACCAAGTCAGCCCGGGTTGTCTATGCTGCCAAGGGCGATGGGATCATGGAATTTGGTCTTCGCCGGGCGCAGGGTCCCGATGCTGGTATCTACGGGGCGAGAGCGGCTGTGATCGGAGGCTGTGTCGGAACCTCCAACGTTCTCACCGGCAAGATGTTTTCCGTTCCGGTAAAGGGCACTCATGCCCACAGCTGGATCATGAGTTTTCCTGATGAATATACTGCATTCAGGACTTATGCGGATATGTATCCGGATGCATGTATCCTTCTTGTTGATACTTATGATGTCCTGAATTCCGGCGTACCGAATGCGATACGTGTTTTTCAGGAAATGAAAGAAATCCATCCAGGCTTTAAAAATTATGGTATCCGTATCGACAGCGGCGATCTTGCTTACCTTTCCAAGGAAGCTTACAAGATGCTCGATGCTGCTGGCTTTGGTGATGCGATCATCTCTGCTTCCAGTGATCTGGATGAATATCTGATCGATAGTTTAAAAGCTCAGGGTGCTATGATCAATTCCTGGGGCGTAGGTACCAACCTCATCACCTCCAAGGACTGCCCTGCATTTGGCGGCGTGTATAAACTGGCTGCGATCAAGGACAAAGAGGATGCTGATTTTGTTCCAAAGATCAAGCTTTCCGAGAACACAGAGAAGATTACCAACCCTGGAAATAAAACTATTTACAGGATCTACGATAAAAAGACTGGCAAGATCCGTGCCGACCTTATCTGCCTGGCAGATGAAGTATTTGATGAAGAAAAAGATATGATCATCTTCGATCCGGTGGAAACCTGGAAAAAGACAAAGATCAAGGGCGGTTCCTTTACACTTCGTGAGCTGCTTGTACCTGTTTTCCAAAAAGGGTTGTGTGTATACACCTCCCCGACTGTTATGGAGATGCAGGCTATCTGCAAAAAAGAGCAGGAAACACTTTGGCCAGAGACCCGTCGTCTTGTAAATCCTCACGATGTTTATGTGGATCTTTCTGACGAACTTTATAAAATGAAAGCTGCTTTGCTAGAAGAAATGAGTATGAAAGCTCTTCAGTTCCAGTAAACATTCATAAATGATCCCCGCCTTTCATATAGTATAAATATCTGCATGAGTGCAGAAATACTTATGGAAGGCGGGGATTTTTTATGGATTGTACTATATTAGTGAATCGTACTCATCTCCTGGAAAAAGATTATATACCTCCACTGCTTGTAGAACCATCGATTCTCTTCGATGCTCCTCTCAAAGATAAACGGCGCCTGCTGTCACTTCCTGCTGCGCGGGCCGTCCATCTTCTTTTTCAATCCGGGCGAAATCAAGGCATTTTTCTCTATGGCATATCCGGCTACCGTCCCTATGATCGGCAGAAAGAAATTTATGACAAGCGGCTTCGCGAATCATCTCCAGATTATGTAAACTTATTGATCGCTCCTCCCGGAGCCAGTGAGCATCAGACCGGTCTGGCTCTCGATGTATCCTGTCAGGACATAGACTTTTCTTTGGAAAATGAATTTGCTACCACGAAAGAAGGGCAGTGGCTTGCTGCCAATGCCCCTCTGTTTGGATTCGTCGTGCGCTATCCCAAAGGTAAAGAATCTGTCACGGGATACGCCTGGGAGCCCTGGCACATTCGCTACGTGACAAAATCTCTTTCACTCTATCTTACGATGACAGGACTGACTTTAGAGGAATATTACACGCATCCCTCTGGCTGAACCGCCTTGTCAGTTCTCCATCTGTCGTCCCAGAAATCCGGCCGCGATCTGGGCCAGCTTTCTATCTGACTCGGCAGGTTTGCCCCGGTCTTTTTGATTGATCAAAATGACCGAGCCTATGGCATCACCTGCTGCGATGATCGGCTGTATGACCTGTGCCCCCGTTCCCATCTGCTCATCCTTTACGATCGGTATTCTGTTTTTTTCATTTTCTGCCGCACATATAGCTTCACGATTTTTGATGGTTTCTTCCAATTCAGGACTGATCGCTTTCCCCTGATATTCCTGTTGCTTCGGTCCATATGCCGCCACCATCTGATCGTGGTCGGTGATACATACCAGATATCCCAAAGTCCGCGACATCGCTTCCGCATACTCGCCTGCCAGATTCCCCAGTTCTTCTATCGGGGAATATTTTTTTAGCACGATTTCCCCTTCTCGACCTGTGAAGATCTCCATTGGCT
Source organism: Clostridia bacterium (assembly GCA_009929525.1). Classification (GTDB taxonomy): domain Bacteria; phylum Bacillota; class Clostridia; order Lachnospirales; family Lachnospiraceae; genus Oliverpabstia. The sequence continues at coordinate 7,358 of SAAH01000032.1, forward strand.
CACCCTCACGTATCCGAAGGGTCCGACGGATCTCTTTCGGGATCACAACCCGCCCCAGGTCATCGTATTGTGTCAAGTAAGTGCAAAAATTTTTGAAGTCACCCCGAAAAGCCCACCGTATAGCGATTCACGGCTTTTCGGAGTGTTCACAGCTTAAAGATTGCTGCTCAACCCATTGTGTCATTTTAGGACAAAAAACGACAAGGGACTTCATAAGAAAAGAGCCAGCCTTTAACCGGCTCCTATGCCACACCAAAGTGATTGTCAAACTTCCAGACGATTTCAATGTGTTCGCCGTCAGTGACATTCACTCTTTCGATAGCGTCGTACATGATTGCTTTCAGATCAGCGTCCGTCATTGCACTTGTCTGCCGGACAACAGCTCTGTCTTTATCTGCTTGGGCTTTCACTTCCAGATATTCTTCGTAGTCTATCTCTGCCTGACTGATTTTCGCTTTCAATTCTTCATGTCTTGCTTCTCGTTCTCCTCGAAGGGTGATAAAATCCTCTTTCGATATTCGCCCTTCTCGGTAATCCAGATAGCTTTGAATTTTCTGTGCATCACCGCTTTCCAGTTCCTCTGTGAGAGACTTAATATGCTGTCTGAGGACGGTTCCGTCTGATGTATGGGATTGTTGCTTCACCTCTTTGGCTTTGACTTCTAATAACGAAATCTGAGCTTTCAGAGCTTCAAGAAGGACATCTTCAATATCCATCCTATCCCATCTTACTGATTTGCACGGTTCATTTTCTGACCAGTATGCGGTCATACAATAAAGGTGGTCATCGTTGCCATGCGTTCTTTGCAGTTTGCGTCCGCAGTGAGAACAATAAAATGGAGACGCAACTTCTGGTGCCTTTTTTCGATACTTTCTTACTTTGCGAAGCATCGCATTGGCTGCTTCAAATTCTTCTTTTGTAACAATGGCTTCGTGGGCATTTTCGTGAACGTACCATTCGTCTTTCGGGACACGCCTTTGTGCCTTGTCCCGGATTTTTCTGCTTTCACGGGTATGATTTACCATACAGCCTGTGTATTTAACATTTTGCACCATGGAGATAATCCGCTGATGTGACCATACCGCCTTGGTGGTATTTCCGGTCTTGCGTGTAATCTTCTTATAGGAAAGCGGTGTTGGAATACCTTCCGCATTAAGTTCCCTTGCCACCTGTGAGGTTGTTTTACCACTGATGACATCTTTGAAAATACGCTGAACAATCGGAGCCGTCACCGAATCAATGACCATCTGATGTTTACGTTCCGGTAATACCTTGTAGCCATACAGACAGCAGCTGACATAACCACCGTCTTTCTGCTTCATGTTCATGGCTGTCTTCACTTTTTTAGAAAGGTCTTTGCTGTAATAATCGTAAATCAGATTCCTAAATGCAATATCCATGCCGGCGGTATTACCAATATAATCTTCACTGTCATAATGGTCATTGATAGAAATGATACGAATACCCAGGAACGGGAAAATATGCTCCAGATAATCGCCCACCTCTAAATAATCTCGGCCAAAACGGGAAAGGTCTTTGACAATCACAATGCTAATTTCACCGTCACGAATAAGGTCTATCATTCGCTGGAAGTCAGGTCGTTCAAAGTTTGTACCGGAAAATCCATCGTCGCAAAACTCCATCTGAGGAAGTCCCGATAAGTATGGATTACCCGAAATATGCCGCTGAACAATCTGTCGCTGGGCCATAATACTGTTGCTGTCGTCCTTTGTCTTGTTCGTCCGCTTATCGACATCTTCCAGAGAAAGGCGAAGATAAACTGCAATGCACTTCTTCATACTACGCAACCTCCTTTCTGAGCGTTTCGACTGTTTCCATAATAGCTTTGAACTCGTCCATATAATTAAAGGTAATGTCCAGAGAACTGTCCTCATTCATCTTCATGGAAGCAATCATTGTATCCACCATATCCTCAGACACTTCTTTGGCGTTCATGTACTTCTTAACCAATGCCGCCCATTGCTTTTCACCACGAATCTGCTTGTCATTTTCTTTTTTCGCACTCATTTTTTCTTCCAGCTGTATTTCTAAGCGAGTGATTTCTTCAAGCAGTACCTCTCGTGTCTGTGCATAATCCTCTTGAGAAAGAAGTCCTTCCCGGAGATCGAGATACAGACTGCTGAACACGCTTTTCTTCTGGTCGAGCTTCGCTTTGAGTGCTTTTGCTTCACTTGCTTGTCCTGACTGCCTAATAATTGTCTGTTCTGTAGTCAACAGTTGATGCAATGCCTTTTGCATATCCACAAACACGGCAAGCTGTGTCTTTATCGTCGTAAGAACCACTTCGTCCAGGTCTGCTTTTCGCATTCTTTTGGGATTGCAGGCTTTCTCTCCATGTTCTGCGTAAGTGGGGCACTTAAAGGTGAAATACACCTTAGTCTTTTTGGTATTGAAAGAACGAATGAGTTTCATAATCGAGCCACAGTCTGCACAAGTAAATTTCTTACCATAGATATTCTTTTCCTTTGGCAAGTGGTCATATTTACCGCTATTTGCCTTTGTTTGTTGGGCTGTGGCATTGTTGATTTGCTGAACCTTATCAAACAGTTCCTGCTCAATAATTGGCTCATGTGTGTTTCGCACCATAATCCAGTCCTGTTCATCCGCTATCGTTGTAGGGATACCAGCATATAAACTTTGGGCACATTTCCTCTGTGCCAAGTGTCCAAGATATGTGATGTCTTTCAAAATTTCCGTAACCATGTGTTTGTTCCATAAGATAATGCGGTTTTTTTGATTATTGTTGGTAACGATACCTCGGTTCGCTTTGTATTGGCTGGGGGAAGGCACTTCCATTGCATTGAGTTTTTTGTTGATGCCCATATAGCTAATGCCTTCGCTTCGCCACTGATAAATCATTCTTACAACAGGTGCAGTCTCCGGATTGATAATCAACTTGTTCTTGTTGTCCGGTGCCTTGCTATATCCATACTTTTCCCAATTACCGATATACTCGCCATTCTCCATCTTGTTTCGCAGCGTAGTTGATACCTTGCGTGAAATGTCTTTGGCATAGTAATCATTGATAATGTTGGATAAGGATACAGAAATTTGTCCGTTGGCTTCAACGGTTTCTGTGTCAAAGCTATCGTTGACTGCAATGAAGCGGATGCCGAAGAATGGGCATATCTTTTCCAGAAATTCGCCGGTTTCAATATAGTTTCTACCAAGTCGAGACAAATCCTTTACGATGATGCAGTTTATATCACCATTTCGCACATCTTCCATCAAGTGCTGCCATTCCGGTCGGTTGAAATCTGTTCCAGTATATCCATTGTCAGCATAAGAGCGTACCAGTTGAAGATAGGGGCGAGTGCCGATGTATTCCTTCAAAAAAGTAATCTGGTTCTCAATGGAGTCTGAATCGCTTAAATTATCCTCACGAGAAAGGCGAACATAAATCGCTGTTCTAAATAGTTGAATGTTTTGCTCCTGCGGAGTCGCCTGTTCCGCAGCCTGTTGGCGTCGGTTTGCTGTTCTTGCCATTTAGCTCACCTCCCTTATAAAAGGAATGAACTTCTTGGCATTTTCTTTTTCCTGATATTCTTTGAGAAACTCAAGTATCGCCTGGAATTGGTCGGCGTTGTTCAAAACTACGCTAATTTCTTTGTTTTCTGCAATTTCAATTCGATCAATGAAGTTCACCACAACTCTGCGGTTCAACTCTTGAATGTTCTCATATTGCTTGAATTGAGCAAGCCAGCTCTGCTGCTCTGTAAGTCCTCCTTGCACTTGATTGCGGTTCCCATGAAGGGCGGCAATCGTTTCTTTGGCAGCTTTGATTTTTTTATCAAACTCAACCTTGAAGATGTTGTACTCCTCCAGGGTAATGATTTCAGTTTTGAAGTCCTCATAAATAGAAGCCTTCATTTGCTTGCTGTGAGCAATGATTTCTTCCTGTCGGTCAATTCGCTGCTCAATACGCTCCAATTCCCGGCTTTCCCATGAGATACCATTCAATCGGCTTAAAGCCTGTTCCAAGTCTAATGCAAGTGCTACCTGGGACTGTATGACAGCCAGAACAACATCATATACAGCCTGTTCTTTGATGCTATGGGTGCTGCAAACCTTTTTGTTCTGCTTATTTGCCGCACAAACAAAGTACACATACTCTTTGCCTTTGGAATGCGTTCTCTTTCGTGTCATAGAACCTTTACAGCTCTGACAAAAGATTTTACCAGAGAAAAGATGTACTGTGTCCTCTCCGGATGGGCTTCTGGTATCATCAAGCATCAACTGCTGTACCAAGTCAAAAGTCGCCGATGGAATAATTGCATCGTGAGCATTTTCAATTCGTGTCCAATCAGATGTATTCTTTGCCGATCTGTTTTTGACCTTATAGTTCGGAGAGGTTGTTTTACCTTGTACCAGAGTTCCCGCATACATTTCATTTTTTAGAATACGATAAACCGCTTTCGCACTCCAATCAGACTGAAGGTGTTTTCTGAATACAGTCTTGTAATTAGAGCCACAGATTCGTTTGTATTCGCATGGTGAAGGCACACCGTCCTGGTTCAGCTTTTCTGCGATTTGTGCCGGACTGGAGCCATCCAATTTCATGTGAAAAATGCTTTCCACAATCGGAGCAACTGCCTGGTCAATCAAAAGCTGATTTTTGTTTTCCTCGGAACGCTGATAACCATAAATCACATGATTTCCAACAAATTCACCATTTCTACGTTTAACATCCAAATTAGTGCGAACTTTGATGGAAATATCTCTGGCATAAGAATCGTTAATCAAGTTCTTAAAAGGGAGAATGATTTCATTTCCCGTCTCCTGTGCCATAGCAGAATCATAGTTGTCGTTTATGGCAATGAAGCGAACGCCCAATGCTGGAAAAATCTTCTCAACATATTTACCCATCATAATATACTCACGTCCAAAACGAGAAAGGTCTTTTACTATGATGCAGTTGATTTTACGCTGTTTGACCAGCTCAATCATTTCCATGAAACCAGGACGCTCAAAATTGGTTCCCGTGTAGCCATCGTCGCAGAACTCCTTACTAAATGAAATGTCAGGGTGCTGCTTCAGATATTCTTCCAGCAGTTTACGCTGGTTTGCAATACTGTTACTTTCTTTTTTCTCGCCTGTTGCAGCGAAGTCGCCATCTTCCTTCGATAACCTCAAGTAGATAGCGGCATTGTAAATCTTTTTTGTTTTTTGCATAATACGCCACTCCTTGTTTAGTTTTCGTGTTAAGCCGAAAACAAACTGGAGTTTCGCTGATTTTGTCCACAACAATCATATCATGGTGCCCAGCTCAAATCCAGTTTGTCATCGTGAAAGATACGGCCAATTTCTACCAATCGAATTTACATTACATAGAAGCAATCATATTGATGAAATTATCGGTTATTGTGTTCTGCGTATTTGCAAACGACACCTTAACAACTGTGCCGCCTACCATAAACCGGTATGGGTTTTTTATCTGTTCTACAAAGGACTTGATTCTTTCCTCTGTCGGGAGTGAACGGTCAATCTTTACATCTCGGATGTCTACCAGCTGTTCGTCGGTTTCCAAATCCATTTCCTTACCTCTTGCCATTTGCAATCACCACCTTTTCTGTTTTTATTCTTGCCAATTATTCCCTCAACTATTCATCGAAGTTTTCATCAGCAAAAGGATAGGCAGAGCCATCTTGTGATGGTTCTGCCCATAGTTTTTACTGACGAGGATAGATATTCAGTGCCAGACTGAGGAGCAATGCGGTGTTGATTCCAAGCATTTCTTTATGGGTCACTTTGCCCATGTAACGCTCGATGCGTTGCTTATCAACGGTTCTGATTTGCTCCAGCACAACAACCGACGGCATCTTCAATGCCGGATTGCGTCTGATAAGATAGTGGGTAGGCTGGTTTCTTTTCTTCCAGGTGCGTGTCGTAATCGAAGCCACAATCAATGTCGGAGAATAGTAATTTCCGATATTGTTCTGGATAACAATGACAGGTCTAACCCCACCTTGCTCGCTACCACACACTGGTGAAAGATTGGCCATGTATATATCGCCACGGCGATACACCCAATCTGCTTTCATCATCTGTGAATCCTCCTCGGTTCAATTATGTAGGAAGGACTGGCATTCAAATGAACACCAGTCCTTCCAATGTTTACAATGTCGTTTCCACATTTGTTCTCAACTCCCCCGGAAACATCGGGAAATCATCAAGTGGCTGGCAGTTACCAGCTCCATAGGAATCTAACCTCCCCGTGGTTCTCACCGGGCTGCTCCCATTGCGTGATCCTCAAAAGAGGGCTGTGGCTGAGCAGAAGTATCATTATCCCCGTTGTTGTCCTCGCCTTGTCAGGTACTACCCAACATTGACAGCCAGTATCGTTCGCTCTTACATTCTATAAGAAGAAACAGCTCACGGCATTTCATTTCAAAAACGGTTGCCGCTGTATCATCACAGAAAATAGATCATGGCGTACTGCTGAAGTGGCTTGATGCTTTCGCAACACAACAGGAATGTGCTTGATGAATGACTATTCGGTTTTCAAGGAACAAGCAACTCTGTTTAAGTGTTGCAAGCTAATTGTACCGTTTTATCACTCATCTTTTTATGACCCAACCAGAAGGGTTTCCCTCCAATTTAGAGGGGTTCACAGCATTCGCTCCAATTCCGATAAATGAGCCATCATAGTCCGTATCTGTTTCTTGATATTGTCCGTCTGGGTTTCTCTGCCAAGCAATACATAATCAAGAGACACGCTAAAGTACATCGTTATTTCTATCAACAGGTCAATCGAAATACGAGAATATCCTGTCTCGATCTTCCCCAAGGTGCTGACACCGATATTTAGATGTGCAGCAAGTTTCTCTTGCGTTAAATTTCTTTCTTTTCTAAGTGTCTGTATTCTTTTTCCACTTTCCTTTGTATCGTAATACATTTATGTTTTCCTCCGTTTTCTTGAAATCTGAAATGTCAAATGTTCAAGAACTCCCGGAGGAGAACGGCACCTGGGGATTGCTCCAGGCATAAAAAAAGCGTCCCTGATCTTGCAGCTCAGTGCAAAACCAGAAACGCAGTTGCGTTGTCCTATACTCAAATAATACCCCCACCAAATATGGTTTCTTGGGCAAAAATTGCTTTTGCTTGAAAACCATACCCGACGGGGGTGTTATGAAAGGTTCTATGGAAGTTTTTATTAGTTTCTGTCAGTGTTACGAAAGTGTTATGAGCAAATTCGAGTTTTTACTAGTCATTTGGTGGTGCTATGAAAGTGTTATGAACACAACAGCTCATGTCCCGGTTCGGAACGCAGCCTACTTGTTAATGTGGAAAATTCCTCTGAAAGCAAGTTGCATTCTGCCATTTTCATTTCACTGCGGGCCATTTCTGAATGTCCCTGCTTGCTCATTGAGCGTATCAACCAATAGTGAATATCTGCGTTGCGTGGAACAATCTCAAGAGCCTTTGCCGCATACCTGTGAATATGATGATAGCGTTTTTCTTCCCACAGGATTTTCATCAGTTCATTGACAACACCGATATAGCGATGCTGATAGTTTGCGGCGGTGCCCAGCAGCCAATGCTCAGAGCTTGCGGATTGAAGGACGTCGCCCTTATACAAATCCACTATTTTCTTCAAAATTTCCGTCTTATCCTCATTCGAGCCAATAGTAAGTGCCATATTTCGCTTGTCATCAAATAACCGTAAATCGGTGATGATGTTGAGTTTGGGATTGAGCCGGTACCCATTAGGGGTGGATTCTATTAAACGATAATCCGATATAAGAGAAAATGCCTGCTGCAAGCGATAGATTAGTCCCTTCATATTGCTGCCTGGGACATCGGCTTCTTCTTCGGGCCAGATGGCATCTACTATTTCTCTTGGTGAAACAGCAGCTTTCCGGATCAGTAATAAATACGTCAGTACCCGTGCAATCTTCGGTGATTTGAGTTCGCTTTCTGTTATTATTCCTCTGGATGTTGTGATTTTCATTTCCCCAAACAGGGAGATATATACATCTGAATCGCTTGATATTCGAGGTGATGCCAGGGAATGCTTTGTCATTTCCACAAGGCGATGCTCATTGAAAGCATTCACAATCGCATAATTGAGCAAACGAAGCAAGCCGGTTTGGTTATTATACTTGCTCACATTTTTCAGCACCAGAAAGCCGGTAACGTGCATCCAAAAAGGAACTGCCAGAATTGATTTCACACCCAGCTTTTGATATGACTTGTATTCATCTGGATGGCTCTCTTTTATTGCTTCCACATCTTCTATTATCATCGGTTCATGGTTCTTCATGAGATTCAGCCACCGCCCATAATGGTCGGTTAGTTCCCATTCATTGCTTTGCTTTGTTACCATAGCACAGTCTTTTTGGTCATACCACCAGTATGTATTCCAGACACCCAGCTCCGTATCAGCGGTGATAAAGGCACACATCTCTGCATCATAAAACTCTGTGATTGCTTTCATACTGGTGAAAGCAACCTCCTGGGGTGTTTTACAACAGGACAGTCTTTTTTGCAAATCATTCAGGCAGCGTTCCATATCAATCGCATACCGAATATAGTCTCTTGTATTCCCGATGTCTATTCCTTGGAAGTCTATTTCTCTCTGTAATTCATTTTTCTTCATTTAGTCTCCTATTCCATTTGGACATAAAAATAGCCGCAAAAACATACGGAGCCATGAAAGGCTCTGACAGCTTTGCGGCTTGGTTTGCCAATTATGGGTTGGCTGTCATATCAATTCTGATACCGGCAGTCAAGACATCTTTCTATATGAAAATGCAATTTTCTGTATCTGTTTAACTTGATACTTAAAGGGCACTCACAAGAGGACAATCAACAGATTATCCGGTGCGTCTTGCTCTGAAGTAGTGATTTGGAAATTTGCTTTGCTTTTGTTACATTGCTTTCCGGGTTTGGCGGATTACTTTCTTGGTGCTGCGGATAATATCAAGGAATGCTTCCAGCTCGGCAGCATCGCAATCTGACAATTCTTCTGCGATCCGCTTATCGTAGACAGGCTTAACCATATCCAAATTGTCATACAGCAATTCGTCAATAGAAACAGACAATGAATTTGCGATCTTCACGAGAGTAGGCAGAGCCACCTTCGTATGTCCCGTCTCGATATGGCTGGTGTGTGAGGTTGTCAATCCTGCCCGAAACGCAAGCTCAGCTTGTTGCCATCCACGCTTTATTCTGGCTTGGGGGATGTTTTGTGGGGAACAGGGTCTGGTTTCGTCGGCGTATCCGGCTTGCGAACCTTATCATCTGGCAAAGGCATTGCCATAATGCTGCGTCCCATACGCACGAACATCTCTGGCTGATGGAATTTTTCTTCAAACTGTTTCATCAGTTCCGGTGAGAGCGAACCGAAATCATCTTCCGTCAGACCTGTCACAAGGAAATCGCCTGCCAAAATGTCATAAAGCTCACCGTCCTCAGTTCTCAAACTGCGGTTCAGCTCACTGCCATTGAGCTTTCCTTCCTCATTCATTATCAGTGCCACCGGCTCGTTATAAGGGTATGTGGCTTCAATATTGCCACCGACCGCCGCCTGCAAATCTTCCAATTCGCAGCCGATCTTCACTGCTTGCGGATACATTCCAGGCTTTACCAACAGAACGTCAATCAATGCAGCTTCTTCATGCTGAATCTCTCGTTCTGCCTGGGTGCCAAAATCAACCCCTGTAAAATTCTCAGAATCCAAAACGTGTTCGGAATTGTAATAGGCTTCTCTGACCATTTCTTCTGCTTCCTGTTTACTTTCCGCTTGGACTGTCACCATCTTTTCGAGAGTTTCCTTAATCGTGATGTCAAACTCTTTCATCGTAAAACCTCCTTTTCCTTGGGCATAAAAAAAGCGACCATTTACAAAGCTTAAAGCTCATAAATAGTCGCCATCTGTTCCCATTGCGGCATACACATTTCTTCCATATCGCCAATCAAATCTTCGGGAGAAAACAGCAAGTCTTTTCGGGACTCAACCTTTTTAACAAATGCACGGTATTCCGTTTGGTACTTGTAGCGTTCCTTCGCCATTACCATGTGAACACAGCGGACGGTGGCAAATGTCATATCTTCCAAAAGCCACAGCTCTGTATTGTAGGTAATCGTGGTAAAGTCGCTGATGCCTGTATCCATTTCTGTGTGAATGCGACACCCTCGCTGATTGAATAGCTCTTTGCCGCAGTAATTGAAACTGTATTTGCAGTTGCCGTGTACTTCATACTGGTAGATGGTTCGCATACCATCTCGAACTGCCATGCTGACCTCCGGCAAGCAAAGCCCATCGTTCTTCCCGATTTCTTCCTCATCGTATGCCGAGTAATCCTCCGGACTATAAAGCTGAATCAGCCAGGAAATTGCTTTGACTATCTTCTTTTCTGTGAACATATCGGTTTACCTTTCCATGGATTTTTCTCTTTTTTTCTGCCACTGCTCCAACAGCTGAATGATTTTGTCCTCCATCTGCTTGCTTGTGTAGGACTTTGGAAAATACTTTTTCAGCACATCGGTTTTCAAAGTTACTCGTTCCAACTCTCCTTTTTTAACCTCATCCATCACATCGCACATAGCTTCCAAAGTACAAGTTCCCTCCATGCTCATTTTCTTGAGCCGCTGTGCCTGTGAAAGAGAAGGAGTACACTGTGCATAGTCCATTGCCTCAATGAATTGTTCCTGTTCAGGCTTTGCCAGATAGGACAGCTCCACAGCTGGGTTGAACTTCAACTGACCGGTATCGACCATATCCAACAACTGCGGTATAAGCTCCGTGAGACGGATAAAGCGGCGAACGGATTCACGACTTACGCCACTATCCTCGCCAATTTGCTCGACAGATGACTTCTGCACAACTTGTGTAGAAGTTAAATCTGCCCTGTGTCCTTGATGTTTTATGGCATCTAATTTCATCTTGTAGGCAAATGCTCGCTCACTGGGGAGAATGCTTTCTCTCTGCAAATTAGCATCAACCATCAAAATAATGGCAGCATCATCATCCATATCCCGGACAATAACCGGCATGGTTTCTTTGCCCGCCAGCTCAGACGCATGGTGTCGCCTGTGACCGGAAATGATTTCATATCCACCGTCCGGGTCAGGTCGGACAATCGCTGGTGTCAGAACACCGAAGTCCTTAACACTCTCAACCGTCTTTTCCATAGCTTCATCGTCTACAACACGGAAAGGGTGTCCTTCAAACGGGTGCAGTTCAGATAGCGGAATTTCCTGTACTCGCTCCTGTTGCTGTTCAGCTCTTGTCTCGTCCGTTCCAAAAATGTCATCGTAACTGCTCAAGCTGATGTTTCCGTTTTTTTTCGGCATTGCTTACCACCTCCTTTGTCAGCACTCTGTATGCTTCAGCGACTTTTCCTTTTGGATCATGTTTGAAAATACTTGTACCTTCTGCACTGATTTCCTCAGCACGAACAGAACGGGGAATATCAGTCTTGAATACCTTCAGCTTTCCACCGTAATTTTCACGGATTAGATTGCTGATGTCTTTGGAATAGTTAGTGCGGCTGTCCACCATTGTGAGCAAGATACCCTCAATTTTGAGTTTTGGGTTGATTTGCCGCCTGACCTTGTTGATGGTCTGCAATAGCTGTTCCAAACCTTTTGCCGGTAAGTAAGCTGCCTGGACAGGAATAAGCACATTGTCCGATGCTGCAAGAGCATTAACGGTCAGCATACCCAGAGAGGGCATACAGTCCAAAAGAATGAAGTCATATTCCGGCTTCACCGTATCAAGATACTGTTTGAGTATTGTTTCTCGGCTCATAGCGTTCACAAGCGATACTTCCATACCGGACAGCTCAATGTTTGCCGGCATCAAATCCACCCCCTCAGAGTGGTGCAGAATGCCCTCACCGGGTGCAATAGGTTGTTCTGACATAATCTTACCCATCATATCGGACAGTGTGGGAGAGAGGTTGTCAGGCATTGGATAGCCAAGGCTGATAGTAAGAGAAGCCTGCGGGTCTGTATCGACTACAAGTACCTTTTTGCCCTCCATAGCCAAACCGACACCCAGGTTCTCGCAAGTGGTTGTTTTACCAGTTCCGCCTTTCTGATTAACTACTGCCATGACAGTTGCTTTTTTTGACATTGATTGTCACCTCCATATTTTTTTTGATTTGCATTTTCATCACCTCCTTGCATTCGGGAAACCGTTCGCCATATCGTGTCGCACCAAAGTGTCGTAATAACTATCCATCGTCGTAGGTGCATTAAATACCGTAGCGAGAAGATATTGCTTGATGTTCCTCACTTTGGTCGTGTTTTCCTTGATACAGCCCAAAACATATTCGATATGACCGGAATCCAATTTCATAAAACGACTGCGGACAATCTCGATTGGCTTATCATCACTTGCTATGCGTATCATCTTTCGATTGCTACACATGGTTTCAATGATCAAATCCAATATATTGTTCAGCATTTCCCGGTCATAGGGATTGTTTTCAAGTAGATGTTTGAACTCAAGCTGTTCAAAGAAATAATCATAGTATTCCCAATATTTCTCTCTCCCATCGACTTCCTTTCCACTTTCTTCGGAAGAAAGGATAGGATAGTTATCACTAAATTCAGTATTTTTTATATCAGTATTATTACCCTGTGAAATATGCAGTTCTGGAACCGTGTTTTTCGTTGCCCCAGAACAATGATTTTCATTGTTCTTGAACTGCGTATCCACAGCCCCTGTTGAAAAGTTTTTCACATAGAGTAAATTGGGCTTGCCAAGCCCCTGACGTTTCTTTTCAACAAGTCCACATTTCTTTTCAAGCTCTGCCAATGTTTTGATTGCTTTTTGCTCTGAGCAGCCAAGAGACTCCCTGATTTCATCAATGGTGAATATGATGTAAACTCGACCGGCTTTGTCCAGCCATCCGTTCTTAGCTGATAAATTCATTCGATCCAGCAGGATACCGTAAAGCAGCTTGGCATCTGTTGAAACATTCCAGAAGCGTTCATTTGTAAAAAGAACCTTTGGAACTCGATAAAAGGAGAACAGGTCTGCTTGTTGTCCGTAGAAATAATCAAAGTCCATCCATATACACCACCTCTTTCTCCATTTATTTAGTCAGACCGATCTCAAGCATCACTTTCTTCATGCAAAATCCAATGCAAGGATGGTCACGACCATAAGGGCAACCATCGCATTCACTATTTTCTTTTGCAGCTCCTTGTACCACGTAATAGCAGTTTTCTGCACCCAGCCCGCAACATCGCTTTGATTTCTTCCAAAAGAAACAATGCTTGCAGCTCTCCGGCTTATCCGGTGCGTATTCCATCGTTTGCATAGTATATCCTCGCTTCCTCCTTGTAATATGATTGCCCAATTCAGGGCATAAAAAAAGAGCGTCTATCCAACCCCATAAGGGCAAATAAACGCTCATGTAAACATATTCTGTTTTAATCCATAGCCTGTTAGCTCATTCGCACCCTCAATCCGGTAAGCGATGATGTGGGAATACCAACAAGATACCAATCCTCTCCATATTCGATACGGGTAGGGTGCCAGCGGTTACCAAGGAACACATCCATACAGGTTCCGCAATGTAAACCGCCATAGTAATCTTCGAGACCAAAGCGTACATCCATACGCTTAATCTCTGTGTCATAGACCAAAACTCCTTGCTTCATGTTCATACCTCCTGATACCTAAAGCATTGCCGAAAATATCGACAGTTAAACACGAATAACGTACAATCTCCTTTCTGTTGTTGCCGTTTGCTTGGATTTTCAGTCTGAATTTTTGGACAAAATCAGCGAAAACCCCTTTGTTTTCAAGGCTTCCAACGGTTTGTCCTATTATGACACAATCGTCGATACGTCTTACTATTCCCGTAGCTTTCATATATTTTCTCTTCCTCCTGTCGTTTTCCTCATGTAATGCAGTTTTTGTGGTTTGTACTCTGCTGTTATTATGTGGAAACAGAGGAGGATTATGCACGTGTTAAATATTTTCTGTGGGGAATGTAAAAATCCTTTGCAGTCATGGTACACCTCGTTTTATATGATGATGTTAATGTCTGCAAAGGATCTCTATGTCTGAAGAATCTCTCTGATATTTTCTTTTGTATAATTGCTTACACGATAGGAACGAATTCTTTCTTTTACTATAACCGGAACAACAAATCCGTTATTCACCAGTTTTACTGTCCTATTAATTACTGTTTTATTTGTTACTCCCAATATTTTTCCCAGTTCAATCGGAGTATACTCCATCATATTGTTTCGTATCAAAAAACGCAGCAAATCCATTTCTTTTGAATTTAAAAATGACAAACTTGCCTGAATATTGTAATCCTTGGCCTCTCTGGAGATTTCACATACTTTTTTGGAATATAGCTCCATCATTCGAAGAAAATATCCGATCCAAATTTCCGGATGCGGCGGGTTTACCCTCCCCGAATAATACAACGCCGGCAAACCCATTTGCAAAGAACTATAATATTCATCTGAATCATAGGCAATATACTCTTCTAAAGATCCTATTCCCTGAAATCCGTAACCATAATAATCAAGAATATACCCCGAAATCAACCTTGCCGTTCTACCATTCCCATCCTCAAATGGATGAATGGTTACCAGTTGATAATGAACAATTGCTGCAATAATAAGTGGATGATCGTCAGTTGTCGCAATATAGTCTTCCAACTCTCTTAGCAGCATTGGAATATCACTATGTTCTGGTGGAATATAATCTGCGTTTCCACTTTGTGAATCATATACTGCAAACAAAAATCCTGGAGGCATCGGTCCTCTGAGGCCAATCTTCTCCTTTGAAGCACCCTTTTCTACAATCGCCTGTACATCCATAATCAGCTGTACATTTACTTTGGCTTTTTCTTTTTGTTTCTGTTCTAAAAAAGAAAGTGCCATAAAGTAATTCCGAATTTCCTGTTCCGGTTTCAAAAAATGTTTATGTGGATCGCTTTCAATAGCATCCTCTGCCTGCTTTTCTGTTAGTGGATTTCCTTCAATTTTATTAGAAGCATAAGAACTTTTTTTCTTGGAATTCTTTCGCAGCTTGTTCATCACAACTGTTGGAAGTTCAACATTAGAAATACGAAATCGATTTTCTTCAATTATAGTGATTTGTCTCACTATCTCATTTGTCAAGACTGATTGAATCATCTGTCACATCTCCATTTCAAGAAAACAAAGGTGGATATTTACGAACTATAGTATACCACTTTTTTCACTAATTTTCACTATTAATTCACTAATTTTCACTATTCTCATTTCTTCGCGTCACCATCTCAAATGCCAGAAAATACTCCCCCACCTGCTCCGGTGTATATTTCATTTTTTGCTGGAACCACCACACCACCGTCTCGGCAAAGCTTCCCACGTAAAAGTTCAGTATAAAATCCCTGGGCACCTTACCACCCTCCGGGATATAAAAAGAAAACATTTCCGACAAATATTCTTTGAAATATCTCATGAACAAGTCGCCGCTTTCGCAGAACAATACTCCTGAGATATTCTTACTATTCTCCTGCAAATGACACAAAAGATGTATCAGCTGACTCTTCAGATTCCGCTGGGATCCCGAAAAATCATGTTTATCCTCCGCTTTCAGGCTATCATCAAATACATGATTGAATATCTCAGTACACATACTTCTTAAAAGTTCATCCTTCGTTTCAAAATGTGCATAAAATGTACTCCGCCCCACATTCGCCTCATCGATGATCTCCTGAACCGTGATGTTCATATAGCTTTTCTGGCTAAGAAGCTTCGAAAATGCATCGAAGATCGCCTGTCTTGTTTTGATCTGTCTTCTGTCCATATTCTCCTCCCAGACAAATGATTCTTTTTGTTCGATATCTTACAAATAGATCATTTTGATTGTTGTTTTAGTGACTGTTACATACTATAGTTATCATACAGAGTGTTCGTTATTGAATAAATCATATCATGTATAAGGGGAAATTTCTATGACCAAAACAACAAAAAAAGGGATCCTTTTAGCCATACTTGCTGCTGCACTGTATGCCATCAATTCACCCTTTTCAAAATTATTATTAAATTATATGCCGCCAAAACTTATGGCAGGTCTCCTGTATCTTGGAGCTGGAATCGGTATGTTTTTTATCGCCCTCTTCCGGAGGATAAGAAAACATCCATCCAAAGAAATCCAACTGAACAAAAATGTCTTTCCATACGTTCTTGCCATGATTCTTCTGGATATCGCTGCTCCCATCTGCCTTATGATCGGACTGAGAGCAACTACCGCAGCCAACGCCTCTTTGCTGAACAACTTTGAGATTGCTGCAACTGCGTGCATCGCGCTGATCATTTTCAAGGAATCCATCAGTCCGCGGCTGTGGCTTGGGATATGTTTTGTTACTGCTGCCTGTCTGCTGCTGTCCTTTGAGGATATCAGCTCTCTGCATTTTTCCCAAGGTTCCCTTATGATCCTGCTCGCCTGTGTCTGTTGGGGCTTTGAAAATAACTGCACGAGAAAGCTGTCTTCTTTTGATCCGCTGCAGATCGTCCTTTTGAAAGGAATCTTTTCAGGACTGGGATCCTTAGTGATCGGTCTTTTCTCCGGAGAGCGACCGGAAAACTTTTTGATCGTCATACTCGCTTTGCTTCTGGGATTTGTCGCCTACGGTCTCAGCATCTATACCTATATCTACGCTCAGCGTTTCCTCGGAGCTGCCAGAACCAGTGCATATTATGCAGTTGCACCCTTTATTGGGACATTGCTTTCCCTTGTGATCTTTCGGGAACTTCCGGGAATCACTTACTTTATCGCCCTTGGTCTGATGATCATCGGAGCCTGGCTGTCGGCATATGACAAACCACTCAGGATCTTTCATCCTGCACGGAAAGCTGCCGCTAAAAATCTCTGACGATTTTTCCCGCTTATTCTTCCATTAATGTTTCTAATTGCTCTTTGCCGTGCTGGTAATATGAATGATCAGGTTCAGTATCTTGAAATATATGTAGATGATCGTGTACACAAGTCCAAAGGCTGCCATCCATTCAAGCTTTTTCGGCATTTTATTTTCAACACAGCTCTCGATGGTGTCAAAATCAACGAGAAGGAATAACGATGCGATGATAATAAATAAAACTGAACCTCCAATACTGATGATCGGGCTGTTCATAAAGGTCAGGATGCCGAGCATCATAGGTCTGGTAAATGGAACGATACTAAGTACTGCGATCAGTATCCCGCCAATTACAATGCTAAAGAAACAGGTGGAAAGTATCGTTTTAAACTTTTTAGTAACTTTTACGATCCGTTTTGTATACAAAAACAGCATAACGGCTACGATTGATGCGGTAAGCACCAGTGCTGCCAGTGATATCCACTTGTACTCCATATTCAAAGACTGTGTGATCATTCCAAGAAAATATCCCTCGCACACCGCATAAAGTGTACCCACTACAGGGATCAGTGGTCTGATCAGCCATGCAAACAGCGGTGCAAATAACACGATCACTGCTGCCGCAAGAAATGTTGCCCCTTCAAAGAGACATGTATTTACTGTAAATATAGAATTGTCTTCTACACTGATCGTTCCGCCATAAGCACCCGCGTCCGCCATGAATATATTGTGAAGCACAAAAAATGCTGCAACACCTATCACGCACATCACAAGAAAATAGATTGTCTTTCCTGCCACACCTGCATAGGTTGCCACTTCTCCCGTCACCTCAAGGGTATGGGCCTTTTTCGCCATCTTCTTTATCACCGGGTTACACATCCTGCTGTACGTTCCTCTGCTCACTGCTCCTTCTGCTGCCATAGTTCTCCTCCTTTTGAGCTTTTCTTCCTATTGTGTTTTGATTTCTGTTGCCTTTTACTTCCAAACGAACATTACTTCCTATCGTTCTACTGAATAATATACGCTTTATCTGCATAATCGTCAACAAATGGCCTGCATATATGCATATTTTCCGGATTACTTTTTATTTTTATTCCTACCTCTTCCTTCATTATTCATTTGATGGTCATGAACTCAAAATAGCACAATACTCCTCTCAGGAATATCCCATTTGGATTATTAAAACACAAATAGAATACCTCCCGGGAGGAGTTAGCTTATAGTTATTTTACCATATAATATAAAATATATTGAAAAATATCTCTCCTGATCATATATTTTTTGCTGCCTTTGTTTGTTCCCTTTACTTTATCAGTTCCAGTACCCCACGGATATCCTGGATCACATAGTCCGCACCGGCTTCTTGGTAGGCCTCACGGACTTTCTCGTCTGCTGCCTTTTTTTCCTGCTCACCCAATGCTTCATATTCGGACTGTGACAGTCCCATCACAGAACTTCCTTCTATGATCCCCACTGTTGTTACCCCTGCATTTTTTCCTTCACGGATATCAGACAGGGTATCTCCTACCTTAATTACACTTTCTACACTTTTAGCTTTCAGTACTTCCATGTTTTTAAATATCATGTAGGGATAAGGGCGGCCCATGTTTCCAACTGCATTTGGGCTAAACCAGCAGTCCGGATTGTAGCCTGCCGCCTTTGCTGCCGGGACAACGATCTCCATCATATCGTCTGTGTATCCTGTCGTTGATCCTACCTTGATGCCCTGTGCCTTGATTTTTTTCATGGTATCCAACACATACGGCTTCGGCTCTGCGAAGTTCTTAAGGATTTTCATGATTCCCGTTTCGCTGGCATGATATACTGCGTCCACATCTGCTTCCGTCCAGGCTTTTCCCTGCACTTCCTGCCACATCTGGCTGATGCGCGGCATCTGCATCATCGTGCGGATGTGATCATGTTTCAGCATACCCATAGGCTTTCTGACTTCTTCCGCTGTTGGTGTTACACCAAAGCTTTCAAATGCTTCAATGAATGCCTGTACAGGTGCAAAGCTGCCATAATCTACAGTTGTCCCTGCCCAGTCAAATATGATCGTATCTATTTTATTCATAATATTTTACTCTCTGTCCCTTCCTGGTCATCCCACACGTGCCATTTTTTCTTCTGCCTGTTTGCTTTCAAGAAATTCCTTGAAGATGTCACACAGTTTTACGATGTCTTCCTCATAAATCTCTCCAATATTTCCGATACGGAAAGTTTCTGCCTCTGTCACCTTTCCCGGATAGATCGCATAGCCGCGCTCTTTGATGTATTCATACATCTCGCCAAATGAAAAGTTGGCATCTTCCGGATAAAAGAATGTGGTGATGATCGGTCCCTGATGCGTTCCATCAATATACGTCTTGATTCCCATTTCAGACATTTTATCGATCAGGAGCTGGTTATTTGCTCTGTAACGAGCGCCGCGTGCTTCGATTCCGCCCTCTGCTTCCATTTCCTCCATCGCCTTTGCGAACGCCAGCACTACGTGAGTCGGGGAAGTAAATCTCCATTTTCCATCCTTTTCCATCGTCTCCCACTGGTCATACAGATCCAGTGACAGGCTGCGGGCCTTGCCTTTGCTCTCCTTGAGTTTTTCGCGATTACAGATGATAAAAGAGAATCCCGGAACACCCTGGATACACTTATTTGCACTGCTGATGATAAAATCAATACCCAGTTCTTCCACCGGAATATCTACACCACCAAAGCTTGACATAGCATCTACGATAAAGTCTCTGCCTGCACTTTTAACCACTTTTGCTACTGCTGCGATATCATTGAGGATCCCGGAGGTTGTCTCAGAATGCACCATCGTTACATGAGTGATATCCGGATCCGCTTTCAGTATCTGCTGAACCTTCTGAGCAGATGGGATCTCATTATAATGTACACGGTAGGTCACATATCGGATTCCTGCATATTCTGCAATATCTGTCATTCTCTCCCCATATGCACCATTGGCAATGATCAGAAGTTTGTCTGTATTTCCAACCACACTGGTGAGCACAGACTCCACACCAAAGCTTCCGCTTCCCTGCATGAGAACTGTTGTATAGGTGTCTTCACTGGCATGTGCCAGCTTTAAAAGCTTTTTTCTGATCTGCTGTGTGATCTGTTTGTAATCATCGTCCCATGTACAATGATCAAAAAGCATCTCGGCCTTTACCGTATCAGTAGTTGTAAGCGGTCCCGGTGTCAGTAATTTGTAATTCTTCATTTTGATCTTCTCCTCTATTTTCCATATTTTTTTCATTTATATTTTATCCGGCGGCTGCTTCGCCGCCTTTATCTGATTTCAAGTTCAAGTACACCTCGGTTTATTTGCAGCTTTCTGACAATTCCTGATGTTTTTCCATCAGTTCTGCAGTCAAAGGCTCTCCAAATTCTTTAGGATTACCGGATGCATTCGCCTCATCCACGCTTTCTCCTTCATAAAGTGCAACCGGGTAGGTCTGAAGCAGTTCTTCTCTTCCATTCTTGATGATACACTCTGCCATTTCCATCGCTTTTGCATTTGTCTTATCCCCTTTATTGATCACTGCAACAGACTCTGTAAGAGTAAAGTTTCCTTCCGCCGGGTCCACAAAGTCGATGGGAAGTCCATCCGCTTTATCTGCCACCGCCTGATGTCTAAGACCAAATCCTACTGCAACTTCTCCTGCACGCACTTTTTTGATCGGACCGGAACCGGAATCCTCGATATGATCACCAGCATTTTCATAGATCTGAGTCAGGATTTCTTTTGCTCCATCCTCTCCATATTCACTGATCAAAGCCTGGATCAGCAGCCATGCTGTGGAGGAACTCTTGATGTCTGTCACTGACAAAAATCCTTTGTATTCCGGGTTTGCAAGATCTTTGATAGAAGCAGGCATCGGAAGGTCATTGGCTTCCATAACCTCTGTATTGACAATAATCGCTCCCTCCTGGGCTGTGATAGGTGTATAATATGGCTGATATTCTTCCATTGCACCTGTATCAAAAGAAAGATCTGCAAACATATCATTTGCTTTCTGGGCACTGTCGATATAGAAAGAACTCATTGTTACAAGATCTGCCTCGATGTCTTTTCCCTCTGCCAGCAGTTTTCCTCCAAGTTCTGAAGTACCGAAAGACTGGATAATATACTGACCTTCATATCCGTTGTTGTCTAATGCATTTTTCATAGCTGTGATGGCCTCATCATCTGCATTGGAATAGAGTACCACTTCTTCATTTCCACCGGTGCCTGCATTGTTTCCACATCCTGCCATCAGTCCGCCGCCTATCATTACACTTCCGATCACTAATGCTGATACAGCACCTTTCATTACTTTTTTCATCTTAATCTTTCCTCCTCTGATCGTTTGTCTGCTTTCATATGTTTTTTTATTTGCAAGGAATTGGAATATTCCTTTTGCCACAAGATTTGTAACCAGGATCAGCAGTGACAAGATAAATATTTCATTGAACTTTGCAAAATGCTGAAGCTCTTTTATCTTTGCTGTGATGACCATGGTCCTTGCCCCTGCGATAAATATAATGGCACTGACTGTCACCATCGCATTGACAAAATAGTAGCTGAATACTTCAAGTATAGTAGAAACTGCGTTAGGCGTTACCACACGGATTACTGTTTTCACCCAGTTATCTCCCATCAGTCTTGCGGTTGTCTCCCATGATGCATTCATTTTCTCCAAAGAATTTTTCATCATTAAGTATGGTGTTGAAAAGAAATGGATCACGTTACATACAATAATGATACTAAATGTATTCTGGAGAGAAGTTCCTGTAAATGTCAGCATAAATGCAATACCAAGTACCATTCCGGGAATCGTATTTGTCACCAGAGCGATACTCTCTATGACTTTTTTGCATTGCCTGCTGATGGTGCTTCGTGCTGTCACAAGCGCCGCTCCGTATACCACCAGAGAACCTGCTATCGCTGTAATGATAGACACATACAAAGAGTTCGTGAACACGTTTACCAGTGCAGAATCTTCAAATACAGCCTTCACATTGTCCATGGTAAATGTCATGCGGTACGGCCATTCGGATACAAATGGAACAATGATGATCACCGCAAATACTGAAAGAATTGCCAAAAGTGATCCCACAGACAGTGTCCCAAGTAAAATGTCCCGTCCCTTGTTTTTCTTTAATTCAATTGTCGAAATTTTGTTATATCTCACGTTATATTTTTCTAAAATGTGTAAAACCGTAATACTGATAACAGAAGGAAGCAGCATCATGACCGCTACCACCGCGCCATTGTTAAAGTTAGGGATACTTCCCAGCATCTCTTCATATAAGATGCCCGCCACCACATCCACTTTTCCACCAACAGATGCCGGGATACCAAAGTCTGTAAAACTCAGGAAAAAGCATTGGATCACTGATGCCGCCAGCGTCCCCCATAAAGGACGCAGCACGGCAGTTTGAAAAGTCCGAAACGGGCTGTCTCCCATCACTCGTGATACCAGCAAGAATTTCTTATCAATATATCCCATCGTATTATTGATCAGCATGAAAGATATCGGCAGAGTATAAATGATATATCCCAACATCAATCCATTAAATCCGTAGATGTTAAAGAGCTGTCTTCCCAGGATTCTTGTGATCAATCCCTGTTTTCCGAAGGAATAGATGATCGCAAATCCGTAAGTGATCGTAGGCAAAAGCATGGGAAGCACTGCAGCTGCACGGATAAACTTTTTGATCGTTTTGTTGGTATTCGTAAAATTGATCGTATATGCCATCATGAACGCAAGGACCGTAGTGATTGCCGCTGCACCAAGGGATATGATGATACTATTTACAAATGCTCCCGCAAATCTTTTTTCTGTCAACACTTCTGCATAATGTGAAATCCCTACTCCCGAATCTCCCAAAAATGATTTTCCAAGAATCGTGATCATAGGAATCAACAAAAATGCCAGAAACAAAATAGTTACAACTCCAAAAATGATTTTGATCTCTATGTTTTTTTCTTTACGCATCTTCTCACCCTACCTGATAAATCGTTTCCGGAGCTTTCTCTGTGCTGAACAAAGAATAAATATTGTTTTTCTTGATTTCAAGCTGATTCAAGATAAAATCTTTCACGAATTTGTTCTTTGGCTCCTTGATGATTTCTTCCGGTTTTCCATACTGCGAAATAGTTCCCTCATTCACGATCAGCACTCTGTCTGACAGTGTCAGCGCTTCTTCCGGATCATGAGTTACGATGATAGTTGTCAGATGATATTCTTTAGCAATGGTCTTGATTCTTTCTTTAATAGATTCCTTTATTACTCCATCCAGTGCGCTAAGCGGCTCATCTAATAAGAGGATCTTGGGTTTCATCACCAGTGTTCTCGCCAGTGCGACTCTTTGTTTTTGTCCGCCTGAGAGCTGTTCGATGCGTTTATCCAGATGTTCCGACAGCCCAAGAAGTTCTATCAGCTCGTCCACATCTTCTTTGGTTGAGATGCCCGGTTTATTTCGCAGGCCGTAGGTTATATTCTTGTATGCTGTCAGGTTTGGAAATAATGCATAATCCTGAAATACAATATTGAACCCTCTCTCTTCCATTGGAACCTTTGTCAGATCCTGTCCTTCAAATATGATTTTTCCGGAATCTGCATCTGTGATTCCCAATATCAGATTCAGCAGTGTCGTCTTTCCGCTTCCAGATGGACCAAGGATAGAAACGATCTCGCCTGTGTCTATGGAAAGATTGATGTCGTCCAAAATAGTTACCTTGTCATATGATTTTTTTATGTGTTCTAATTGCAGCATAATTTTCTCCTTTTTTCGCATCAGCCAACGTTTTGTGCTTGGTACGTTCCCAATCTTAGCGTTCGAATGTCGAAAAAACAATCAAGAGAACTTCAAAAATTGGTAAAGCAGAAGTTAAAGGATTTTCAAAAAAAGGCTCCAAACCATGTAGAAATTCTACATGATTGGAACCTTTTAATAACAAAACTGAAAGTCTCATCTCTTCCTATTATATATTCATTTAGGTATAAGCCCGATTGCTTATGATCTTGCTGCTCTTATCCATTTTCTTCGTATATTTTTTATAATCACTGGTCAGTATCCCCATGTAGATCATGTCCACGATGGCAAGCTGTACTGTTCGGGAGAATATAGCATCACCATATAGGAATTGTTCGTTGGAAGTACAGATGGTGATATCTGCATATTTGCTGATTGGCGCATTTTCAAAATTAGTCAGTACCAGTGTTTTCGCGCCGGCTTTTTTGGCCAGTTTCATGACATCGACTGTGTTGGTTGAACAGCCGGAGTAGGAGATTCCTATGGCTACATCCTGTTTCGTCAGGTTACTTGCACTGATACTCTGCAGATAGTAATCCTCGTAAGACTTGCAGTTGATCCCCAGATACATCAGCTTGGTCACCAGATCACTGACCGTCGAGCTGGAGTTTTCCACCCCATAAACTGCAACATTCTCTGCCGATGTGATCATCGTTACTACATCAGCAAGGGTTTTCCCTGACACCCCCTTTAGTGATTCCTCAAGTGCACTGATCGTTGTCTCGACTACTTTTGCCGGAATATCTTCTATCTTATCCTCTGCACTGATATGGAACCCATGGAGTGGAGCACGCTGCCCATTCCTCTCTGTTTCCTTCGCTACCTCCTGAATGATAGCCACCTTAAGTTTTTTATAACTGTCAAATCCAATGGCCTTGGCAAACCGCACGACTGTCGGCTGGCTTACTCCTGCCCGCTCCGAAACTTCTGTCATAGACATGCCCGCCACATCCTGCTGATGCTCCAATATAAGATCTGCCACCTTCTGTTCAGACTTTCTAAGAGATGCGTATCTGCTCTTTATTTCAAATGCGATCATATGTTTTGTCCCTCCTGCCAGCAATGCTTTACCTTGGTAAATACCTGTAGTAATTCTACCATTTTTCTTAGACATTTTCAGAAAAGAAATGTTAAAAAAAATTTACATAGTAAAAAAACAAGAAGATTTTCGGCATAATTTTTTTAAATTATATCCAAAAATCTTCTCTGTCTCTCATTGTATTTACTTTATCCCAAGGATTTCTTCCAACAATTCTCTATGGGGAGAGTGTATATCTTCATTATAAACCGCTATATGGGAAAGGTCACAGCTTCTATCCGAAAATGAAGGAAATAAAAATCCGCATTCTGGATCCCCCGGTTCATAATCGCCGACCAATGGGCATATGGCACAGATCAGGTATTCATAAACCTCCTCCGACTCACCCAGTCTTTCCTTATCCGCCGCTTTCACCGGTATATCATAGCGGTCGTGGAATACAAAAACGGCGTAGGGCTTGTATGAATGATAGTTCTCCGTTACCAGTTCATAGAAAGTATCCATAAGTGCATCATTTTTCAATCCACAGGACCGCATGCCCATCAGGAGTTTCCGCATATTTCCCTGTGAGGATCCATTTTCTTCAAATGAATATTCCTTCAGGTTTTCATTTGTCGGTGAGAATGGAATCGTCTTTGCAAGAGCAATGTTTGTCTCCTTATCCTTCAGGGAGAGCTTAAGAAAATTGGTGTTGAAAGTTCCATCTATGTATCCTTCATCATCCACATAGCAGCCTGCGATCCTTGTAAATGATGTTCTCTTTGGAGTCATACGGCGCGTAAGTTCCAACATGTCTTCTCGGTTGAGCATGGTGTTTTCTTCCTTTCGATTGGGTATTTTGTACTACTGGACATACCGACCTATTGCCAGATTTTCAGGATTTCGTTTTTACTGTCGCCCCGGTATTATCTTCGATATCCTGACCCCCACAGGCACGACAACCGCCAGGATCACCGCATCCACCACCTTCAAAACAAAGGTTCCAAAGAAACAGGACAAGAATCCCGGTATCCCCATATTCAGAGCAATCTCATAAAAATGCCGTTCCCATCCGCTGTCCGGTACTCCCGCCGTTCTCCATATAGTAAGAATGCCTGAGATGATCGTCCCTGCCACGATATAAAGCACAGCCCCTTTGATGATCTGCTTTATATTGATCTTTCCTGACTTTGCTGCAACTACACCAAAGCAGACAGCTACAGCCGCACCATTGAGATAATATACGATAGAATCAATATTATATATGAAGGCTGACTGGAAGAAATTCGTTGCAAATGCCACCACAAGTCCTGCTGCCGGCTCTAAGACCACTGCGATCAATGCTGTTCCTATATTGTCGATCCACGCTGGCAGATGCAGTACGTGACCGATCTCATAAAATCCAATATTCAGTGCGACACCAATGATCATAAATACCAGGTATCTTTTTACCTTCGGTGTGATATTGATCACACGCCTTTTTGTACCCGGTGTATTATCTTCATTTTCTGGAACCTTTGTTGTCTTCTCCAGAAGTTTCTGTTTCTTCTCTTCCTCCGCTTTCCCCAGTTCATCCATAAATCCTGCGGTTACAACACCTGCTGGCATAGCGATGACCGCCACGCCAAACAATGAGGAACACATACTGATCAGCCGCCCTATATGAGTACAGGGGTAGATATCTCCATACCCAACAGTAGTCAATGCCGTCGTGGACCAGTAAAGCGCATGGAAGAAACTCGGGAAATTATCCGCCGGCTCATACGCAAACATGATAAGAGCCGTGACAAATATATATGCGATCGCGATCGTAAGTACTGACAACAATGTTTTTTTCTGGTTTTTGAATACTCCGATGATAATTCTTCCACTCTGAGAATACTGAAGTAATTTTCCCAACCGAAACAGTCTCAATATCATGAAACTCCTTGGCAGCAAACCAATCGTAGGAAGCAGCCCCATCAGGTCCATAATAGCAAGCGGTGTAAACGGATAGAGCAAAAATGCCTTCCACCCTTTCTCCTTGCTTTTAAAATCGTGAGTGATCCAGCGCAGAATATAATCAAAAAATAATATGTAAATGATCGGCACGATCAGGTAATCATGTATCGCCGGCACTTCCTCCCGGTACATCATCGGCACGATACTGAGTACCGCTACGAACATAATGAATCCGTCATAAATCGAACTGATTATATCCCCATCCTCCGCCTTACTTACAATCGTATAGATCCTTTCTCTCATGGTAATCTCCCTCTTCATCAGGCATTACTGCTTCTTCGTCTTGAGCTCTCTTTCTGCCTTTTCCATCTCATTTTTCAGTCTGTCAATCTCGCTTTTCATATTATCTATCTTCGACTGTGCTTCCTCAAGTTTGCGCTCCGTGCTCACTACTTCACCATCATTTGCTATATCAAGCTTTATCTTGATAAGATCAGACATATTAAAATGCTTGTCCCAGAATCCCCAGAATACATGGATCACCGCATAGATCAGTGCGATCATGATAATATCATCCGCAATTTCAAATATTCCTCTTGATATCAAAACAGCCAGAGGACGATTGACCATTCTATCAAGTAATTGATAATACAGATTCGTAACTGCCTGATTGGACGGACACTCACCACCGTATAGTGCCAATGATGTTGGCACATGTACCGCCACATCCACAAAAGCCACCACAAGTGTCGTAGTAAACATGCCCTTGATCGTTCTGAAAAATCCGATTCTGACCATGAAACCAAAGATCGCCGCCACTGAGATATTACAGATCATAAAAATGATCACGCTGGCATGAAAGAAGTCTGTACAATTGGCAATGATCTCGTATACAACTCCAACGATCACCCCATATAACGGTCCGCCAAATACCCCGCCAAATAATGTACCGATATTATTTAGCCACAGCGGAAAAGATGGCATATAGGTGATCGTCCAATCACCCAACAGATTGATCAGCACACAAATCGGAAAAAGAATCATCATTTTCTTCGTCCAGTTCACCGTACCTATTTGTTTTAATACGTATTTATCCATTTGAAGTTTCCCCTTTTGTCTCATATTCAAATCAAAGTATATCTTCGTAGCTTTTATGCACTCCAGATATTTGTGAATCAAAAATCCAATCCTGCCGCACAAACCGTTTTTTACCACGTATATTAGAACATATATGCTGCGATCGGCAGTAATACATGACCAGTCACCACAAAGAATACCATCGTGAAGAACATGATCCGGCCATAAAGTGTGGCAAATACAAAGTCTTTTCTGCTGGTGCGGATTCTGTTAATATTGATGACGATAAGTGCTCCCATGAGGATCGTCAGGATTCCCCAGAAGTTCACGTATTCCAAAAGTCCAATATCCAGAGCATCCGGCAGAAGATTTGCACCTATCATGATGTTGGAAACAGTACCAAACAGTGCTGCCGGAATCATTCCAAGCGGATCCACTCTATGGAATGTACATATAAATAACGTAATAAATATCCAGATAGATGTACCCAATAGGGCAATAAAACATTTGTAACTGTTCAGAACTCCATTAGTTAAAGATGATATCGGAATTCCCTAAAAGGGCTTCTCTGATTGCTGTAAAAGCATTTATTCCATGCTTATGA
>SAAH01000153.1 GCA_009929525.1 Clostridia bacterium
CAAAAAAGCATGGAATTAATGCTTACAAAGCAATTCAAAATGCAATAGCAGGTACCCCAGAAATCACTTTTGACTAATGGGGTACTGAACAGTTACTTTTTATTTTACTATGCATAGGAACGAGTATATTCAGGAGGATTTCGCATGAAAGTGGACAGAATACTGGAGATTATCATTTATCTGATCAATCATGATAATGTTCCAGCCAGCTACTTGGCAGAGCGTTTTCACGTATCGGTCAGAACAATACAAAGAGATATGATCAGTATCTCATCAATCGGAATCCCCATCTATTCGGAAAGCGGGAAATATGGGGGATATTCTATACTGCCCAACTATAAAATGAAAAACAGTGATATTCGGGACGAGGAACAGCAAATGATCATACAGGCTCTGGAAAGTCTGGCAACCTCTTACACCAGCGATACTTTATTAGCCTTGATTGAGAAATATAATGCGATCATAGAAAAAGAAGGCGGGCAGAAAGTTTTTTGGGATTTTGGTGTAACAAAGGAAAATGATCAGGTGCAGAGCTCAAACAGGTTATTGGAACAGGCTATTAAGGAAAGAAAACATGTTTTATTTGAGTATCGTAATGCAGGTGGAGAAAAGTCGAAACCATATGTGGAACCATTGGCGATACATTATAAGTGGTATGCATGGTATTTGTTTGCATATTTTCCGGAAAAGAAGCAGTATCGGACATATAAAGTCGCACGAATGCAAAATGTACATATAGACAAAACGATTTCTGTTATTGAACATGGCGACATCGAAAAGCTTATGAAGGGCTCAGAACAGGCATATTATCAAACCTGTATACATATAGAAGTGCAGTTTGAGAATGCGGAGACATCGCTGATAAAAGAGTATTTTCCGGATTGTCCGGTTGAAAGGATTACGGAAAAATGCAGCCGTATCTTTATTGATGTTCCAGCAAAAGAAAGATTGTGGAAAGCCTTGCTGCTTAGTTTTGGTGATAAGGTAAAAGTAATAGGACCGGAGGAATATAGAAAAGAACTGATTGAGACAGCAAAAAAATTTTTATCTAATTACGACATATAGTTGTCGCAGCAAGATTGTACAATAGAATCAAAAAGTGATGAAAGTACGAGGAAAAATGATGAAGAACAGTAGGGAGGCTATCATAAGCAGTGAATTGGTTAAAAAAATAATGCACTCTTTGGGGGCAGATATGTGTGGGATAGCATCGATAGATAGATTTGATGATGCACCAAAAGGCTACCATCCAACAGACGTATTTCCATTATGCAAATCGGTTATTTCTTTTGGATGCCGTTTTCCGGTAGGGACAATACTATGTGATTCTCCTGTGCCCTATACAAGAGTCCGCAACTCTATCACACCCAAGATGGACGCGATGGCTCTTGATTTTTGCATCGAGATGGAGAAATATGGGGTTATGTGCGTTCCTATCCCTACAAATGAAAGTCAATGGGACGAGAATACTCACAGATGGAGGTCTGTTATTTCCCAGAAGCATGCGGCACAGGCGGCAGGCTTGGGGAGGATAGGAAGACACACCTTGCTGATCACGCCGGAGTTCGGGAGTATGATCTGGCTGGGTGCTGTTTTGTGTTCGATGGAGCTGGAGGCTGATGAGATGAAAGACGAGATATGCACAAACTGTGACTTGTGTGTAAAATCATGTCCGGTAAATGCTTTGGAACAAGCTGAGATCAAACAGCAGGTTTGTTGGGATCATGCTTTTGGAGATGATGAGATGACAAAGGCATGGAGGATCTCATGTCACAAATGCAGAGATATCTGTCCTTATAATCTAGGAAGTCAGAATTCATTTATCTTGACAACAGATAAGACTTCCACTTCTACAGGTGGTGAGTAGATAACAAATTTGTCTTAGTGGGAGTCCAATATCCTTCCAAGATAAAGCCTCCGGCGGATTGCAGTGTGGGTAGTCAAAAAGATGGCGAAATAAGCAAATAGACGATAAGCAAATAGACAAGAAAATGAGCTCTTCCATAGTTTGGAGGGGCTCAAAATATTTTTTTGCTATAAATATCAGCTCTCTATTGACAACAGAATACCACTAATGTATTATTGTATTAAGCACTTAGTACAGTAATACAGAATGGAGGAAAAAGAATGGCATGGGAATTGAATTCAGGTCAACCGATATATACACAGATCATTGAACGGATCATGATAGAGATAGTATCTGGCTGTTACAAGCCGGGTGAAAAACTACCTTCTGTGAGGGAGCTGGCAAGTATAGCCGCAGTCAATCCGAATACGATGCAGAAGGCAATGGCAGGTTTGGAACAGAGTGGACTTGTATTTTCACATCGCACCAGTGGCAGATTTATTACGGAGGATTCGAATATGATCAAGAAGGCAAAAGAAACTCTTGCGTCAGCTCAGATAGAAGAGTTCATGAAGAAAATGGAGCAGTTAGGTATCACAAGAGAAGAAACGATAGAACTTATTCAGAAAAAGGGGGAAGAATCATGACAGCCATCGTTGAATGCAAGCATCTTACCAAGCGTTATAAAAATAAAGAGGCTTTGTCCGAGATAGATCTTACATTGGAATCGGGACGGATCATAGGTCTCCTTGGACCAAATGGCAGTGGTAAAACCACACTGATAAAGCTGATCAATAAACTGCTGGTTCCCACCTCGGGAGAACTTCTGGTGGCAGGAGAGAAACCGGGAGTAGAATCAAAAGCTATGGTATCCTATCTTCCGGAGCAGTCATATCTGGGTGACTGGATGTATGTCAAAGATGCTCTTGATTTCTTCAAAGATTTTTATGAAGACTTTGACAACAGCCGTGCACTGAATATGCTTGAAAAGTTAAATATTGCACCGAATGATAAGATCAAGTCCATGTCCAAGGGTACGAAAGAGAAATTACAGTTGATCCTGGTCATGAGCAGAAGAGCGAAGCTGTACTGTCTTGATGAGCCGATTGCAGGCGTAGATCCTGCGGCAAGAGATTATATCCTTTCAACGATCATCAATAATTATGATGAAAATGCAACGATACTTATTTCCACTCATCTGATCGCAGATGTGGAAAATATATTAGATGATGTCATATTTATTCAGGATGGAAAGATCCGGCTGCATCAGGATGTGGATGATATCCGCAGCAAACAGGGAACATCTATTGACCATCTGTTCAGGGAGGTATTCAAATGTTAGGAAAATTGATGAAGCATCAGACAAAAGCAGTAGCCAGGATTTTATTGATCATACATGCTGCAGTACTCATTCTGGCAGTATTGGGTGGTATATTTACTTCGATTTTCAGCCAGGATACCCTGGGAACTAATATTCTTATAGGTTTTCTTTTACTGATTTATATTCTGACCTTGGTCTTTGCATTTTTTGCTACGCATTTTATTATGATATCGCGTTTTTATAAGAGTATGTTTACTACGGAGGGATATTTGACTCATACACTTCCGGTAAAACCGTGGCAGCTTCTTCTGTCAAATACGGTGACTTATCTTATCGTTTCGATCCTTAACCTACTGATCTTAGTTAGCTCATTGCTCATATGGATCAGGCCGATAGGACTGGGAGCGGAACTTATGGACGTGATCAGTGCTTTTGCTGATATGTTTGGGATGTCAGCGCCGGTGCTGCTGTTGGTGATATGTGGATATATGCTGTTGTCACTGTTGTATCTTATCGGTATGTTCTACGCTTCGCTCAGCATCGGTAATCTGTTTGCACCACATAGATTGGTAGCTTCTGTGATCACATATATCGTATTATATGTTGTCACACAGGTTGTCTCACTGATCCTGCTGCTGGTTTCACCGTGGATGGACACCCTTTCCAGCATAGAGCCGACAGTTTCAGTGACAACACAGACGCAGATCGTTACCCAGGGCGAGATAGCTGCACAGGATCTGATGGCAGCCAGAGAAGCATTTGAACCAATGATATCCTACTTTTCATGGATGATGGTGGCGAGTGCTATATTGATCGCCGTGCTTACAATCATCTATTATGTCGTAACACATTATATTCTTTCAAAAAAGCTTAATCTGTAAGATAGAAAAATGAAAAGGGATACTTCTTTTCACTCAGGGATGCCAGAGCAAATCCGTGGGTGAAAGAAGTATCCCTTTTTGTATTATCTTGTATCAAAGGAAGTGCTTCCAATGATACAAAAACTCTCCGCAAGGATCGTACTGCGGCGGAAGTGAACGATAAAATTTATGGACGATTATTCGGCTTCGTGATATGATGAATGCAAAGTGCAAAGGAGGATTTGCCATGGATACGGATAGATTATATGAGTTGGCATTTCAATATAGGAAAACAAAATTATGGGATATGGTTTCGGATGAGCATGTATTTGCGTTGAAGTTATCTGACGGGACGATTGGTTATGTCAGTGTGATGAGGTACGGACAGGATTACTGTGCGCTGTCTTTATATATTGGTGACAAGGGGTTTGACAGCTATCGAAGAGTGACAGATGCACTGGATTATCGTGGAGTACTTGATGAATATGAAGGAAATGAAATACAGGATTGTCTGCGATGTGAACTTCAGAAAAGAGATGCGTTAAATGAGCAGGAGCGTGAGAAAGTTAAAATCTATGCCCGTACTCATGGGATAAAAATTGCAGGAAAATATGCATATCCTTATTTTGTAAAATACAAACCATACTGTTATCCATGGCACTTTCAGACGGAGAAGGAGGCATTGTATATGGGCGAAGCTCTGGAGGCTGCGATAGCCTTAGCAGAGTTTGTACGCGGGAAGATGCCTTATCAGCTGGGATTAGGACGTATTACGGAGGAAACGAAAGATATCCCTATGCTGGAAAGAGAAAATGGAAAATATATCTGGCGCAAAACGCAGGTTCCGGCACCGTTGGAGATAGAATACCCTTCGCCAAAAGTGAATAATGATATCATGGCAGCGAAGATCAATAAAATAAAAAAGAGCGGCATATGGGAGTGCGAAATCATCCGTTATCCGAAACCATTTCAGGATGGACCGGATGATGTTCCTGTATTTCCTGCTATTTTACTGTGCGTTGATAGTAAGTCGGGATATATACTTCCAGTCTCACCAGTGACAGATTATGAGGAAGGACCAGATAAAATGTTGGATGTTTTTATGGAAGGCCTTCTGATGCAGCAGATACATCCGAAGAAAATAGGAGCTCGTGATGAACGGACATATGCTTTTTTGAAGAATTTTTGTAATAAGCTGGGTATAAATCTTAAAATAGATGATGAGTTGGAAGCATTGGATGAAGCGGAAGAAGCTTTTTATGAGCGATTTGACATGAGTGAAGAGGAAGAAATGGAGGATCTGCAGGAAATCCTGAATGCAGTGATGAAATTGACAGACGAACAGATTTTGAATCTTCCGGATATGATCGTGATGCAGTTAGAAGTATTCATGAAAGAAGGTATATTTCCGGCAGAAGTGGAAAAAAGATTTGCCAGAGTGCTGAA
This sequence comes from Clostridia bacterium, assembly GCA_009929525.1. Lineage (GTDB taxonomy): Bacteria > Bacillota > Clostridia > Lachnospirales > Lachnospiraceae > Oliverpabstia. The sequence continues at coordinate 5,474 of SAAH01000153.1, forward strand.
CTTTGATATGCCGGAAAAAGAAAAGAAAATAGAACAGTCGGAACGTTCAGGACCGGCAGATTCGTATGTGATCAGTGTGTCTCTGGGGACTGGGTGCTATCGGCATATTCAGATATCAGAAAAAAGTACCCTTGAAGAACTATCGTCGGCGATTCTTGATGCATTTGATTTTGATAATGATCACGCCCATGCCTTCTTTATGGATAATACATCATGGAGCAAATACGATTGCTATTATATAGATGGAATGGATGGTGATCGCAGAACGACAAATAAGTTCCGGCTGCGGGAGTTGGGGCTCTATAAAGGGAAGAAATTCAAGTATATCTTTGACTTTGGGGATGAATGGACATTCCAGTGCAGTGCGCTGAAAGTTGTGAAAAAGGATACAAAAACTCCGGTTGTGATCCGCAGCGTGGGGGAGGCACCGATGCAGTATGGATATGATGAGTGGGACGAAGACGGGGATGACGATGACGATGATTAAGAGATATTCGCATCAATTTTACAGAAGGAGATGTATGAGAAAATGTCAGGTGTTAGTATAGCATTTTATTTGGTAATCTTGATTGGGATTATATCTGTCATAGTATTAATTGCTTTAACAAAACCAGGAAGAAAGAAAAAAAAGTTAGAGCGAAGCTTAGGTATTTTAACAGAAGACATATGTTTTGATTGGATCAATGCAGAACCCAATACCGGTCTGCACAGAAGAGAAGCAGCTGTTTTGATCGAGAGGGTGGAAGCGAATCAGATGGCAGCGCAGGCAGGATTGATAGGTGGCGATATTATTATCGCAGTCAATAAGCTGAAGATAAATAATATATGCGAACTTTGGGAACGTATACCGTATTTTTCACCTGTGAACGTCACTACTATAGAAATCCTCAGGAGAAAAAATCAGAGTGATTATGAGTGGCATGAAGTTGAAATGTTGTTGGCTTTCAAGTGATTTCATATAACAAATCGCATAAAAGGAATAGATATACAAAACTATGAAAGGGTATACGGTATGAGTGTAATATTATGTGGTACTATATTGTTTTTTCTAGCTGTAGCGATATTGATCATCGCAGCTCGATTGGGCAGAAAAAAAACAAGATATATAGGGAGGGTTCGGGAAGTTCAACGAGAGAATAAAGAGAAAACAGATAAGACAGAAAAAGTAGCATACGACCCGAATGCTCTCTGTCCTGGCTGCATGTCAGCTCAGTTAGTCATGCTACCTTCCGGGAATCATATTTGCCCCGGGTGTGGGTATGACCAGCAGGAATATGGCAATAACAAAAACCCTCGCTGGCTTCCCATACAGACTATTTTGGCGGGCAAATATATGGTTGGAAAGGTATTGGGAGAGGGTGGATTTGGTATTACCTATCTTGCGTGGGATCTGAACAGACATCTTTCTGTTGCTATCAAGGAATATTTTCCAAGCAGTTTGGTGACAAGGGATACCACGGCAAATAATCATGGGACCATTAGCGTCATGAGCGGTGATAATCAGATATATTATCAAAAAGGATTGGACGGTTTTGAGCAGGAAGCACGTACCTTGGCGAAACTCCATGCACTTGCAGGAGTGGTGTCTGTCCGGGAATTTTTTAGGGAGAATAATACAGCTTATCTTGTGATGGAATATGTAAAGGGGATAAGCTTGAAAGAATATTTGAAAGTAAATCAAAGCCCCATGAGAGAGGATAAGATTCTGAACATCATGGGTCCGCTTATGGAGGCTTTGGAAACCGTACATAAGGAAGGAATCATTCATAGGGATATCAGTCCGGATAATATTCTCATCGATGGAGAGCGGGTAACTTTGATTGATTTTGGTGCTGCGAGGATGTCTCTGGGAGAGGAGAGTAAAAGTCTCACAGTGCTTTTAAAGCATGGATATGCCCCGCCGGAACAGTATCAGACAAAGGGAAGGCAGGGTCCATGGACGGATATCTATGCACTGTGTGCGATGATGTATCGCATGGCATCCGGACTCGTGCCGGAAGAGGCAATTGACCGTATGACAGAAGACGAAGTTGTACCATTGAAAGTGCTTCGGGAAAACAATCCGGACATACAGGTGTCGGATAGATTTTCGGATGTGATACAAAAGGGCCTGGCATTAAAAAAAGAGGAAAGATATTCGCAGATCAGGGAACTGATACAAAATCTTAGCTGATTTTCAGGAAAATGTAGAAAGTGGCAGTTTTTTTGGAGAAAATGGTAAAAGCTTTCCACGAAAAATATGAGATAATCTATATTAGTATGAGGAAAGGGGATAGCTATGATAGATCCGAATAAGTTATGCCTGGGTTGTATGACAGTATTGGAGCATGGCGAAGAAACCTGCCCGCATTGTGGATTTGATCTGCAGGAATATGAGAAAAGCATGAATTCCCATTGGCTGCCGGTGCAGACGATCCTGGCAG
>SAAH01000280.1 GCA_009929525.1 Clostridia bacterium
TGTTGTCTTTACTTCATCGGTAAACAGATTTGTGATCTGTATCTTTTCTTCAGACTCAGGGCAGATAAGATCCTGAAACTGATGACGTTTACCGTAGGCAATATAGTCTTTCATCGTTTTTTCGGGATCCATCTTCATACACTGCACATCCATCTGATGAGCACGCTGCTCTTTTGCCATATTGATGGCAAGACTGCGGCTGGCTGATGAATAAAGAATCAAGGTCTTTCCTTTCAGTACCGGAACATCGATATTCTGACGATCCAAAGAACTGATTACCTGTTCCATAACAAGCTCAAAACCGATTGCAGGAGCCGGACTTCCAAAGTGCTCCAGCAGATGATTATATCGTCCACCTTTAACGAGAGGCTCACCGGTTCCATAGGTATACCCCTGGAAGATAATTCCGGTGTAATATCTATATTTGCTCAGCATACCAAGGTCAAAGGATACATAATCTTCACATCCGTATTGGCAGAGGACTTCATATATCTTTTCAAGACGGGACAGAGCCTCAAGAGCCCCTTTGTTATTTGTAAGTGCTCTTGCCCGGTCAAGAACTTCCAAAGAACCGAAAAGCTGAGGAAGTGCGGTAAGAACATTAACAAGTTCTTTGGCAATATTCTGGCTGCCAAGAAGTTCTTCCACACCAAAATAATTCTTGTTAGAGATCAATTCGCGAAGTTCCTGTACCGTTTCTTCTTCTATAGCTGATTCATCAATCAAAGATTTGAAGAAATCCACCTGGCCGATACTGATCTGGAATTCTTTTAAACCTGTTTCCTTCAGTAACTGGACCATGAGAGCAATGATCTCTCCATCCGCATCCACAGATGCATCACCTATCAGCTCCACTCCCATCTTTGTAGATTCTTTCAGTCTTCCCTGATAACTGGAATTATTAACAAAAGTATTTCCATGATAGCATAGACGTACCGGAAGTTCTTCCCGATGAAAATACATGGACGCAGCACGTGCGATCGACGGAGTAAAATCTGGTCTTAAAACCAAAGTATTGCCATCTCGGTCAAAGAACTTATATAATTCCCGGGATGGCGTAGTGCCTACCTGTTTGCTGAATACATCGAAGTATTCAAAAGTAGGTGTTTCTATATCCTGATATCCGTAAGCATGGAATACTTTCTGAAGCTTTTCCTGCAGATATAATTTTTTCTCACATTCTGTTCCATACACATCTCTTACTCCTTCAGGAGTGTGGAATAATTGTTTCATATTTTTATCCTCTTAATCTAATTTATTCAGTATATACTCACGTGCAGAAACTACATTCTATGTAAATAGGGCACTTTACCGTGCTAATACACTACAACGCGAATACACAAATTATACTTGTCCATCTGTCAAATGTCAATCCCTGTATTCCTTGAGTTTCCGCAGTTTTATCCACATAGACCTGAATTAAACCATGTCTTTATAAACAACTTTCAAAAAATGCCCCAAATATAAGGAATCTGAT
>SAAH01000281.1 GCA_009929525.1 Clostridia bacterium
TCGATGACGGCCTTGTCCATCCGTTCCTTCAGTACCTGGTATTGTTTCTTAAGATCTCGAAATTCCATTTGGATACCTTCAATATTTCTTGTGTATTACTATATGTTTATCATCATTGTAGTTATAGTTCCAAGTATTTCCTACAATCAGAAATACCGTTGTTAAAAAGATAGTCTACAATTGACAAATTTGAAATGAAGTCACCCCAACATTGTGTATACTTTGGTGGGATGAATCTGGAATATGACAGTTGAATACCATGAGCCTTGAAAATTTCCTCATCCTGGTACTTGCTGCCACCACTTCCTGAAAGATATGTGGATCCGTCAAGACATTTTACTATTTCAACCAAGCGCTCTGTCCCGACTGCGGTAATACCAAGCTCGTGCGAATAAATGCAATTGGTATCAATGTCAAGAACATCTAGAATCTTCTTCACAACTTGGGAGTTGTAATCTGCTAAATTTGAGCTAGCAATCGATAAACATTCTTCCATCAAGGGGAAAATCTCCCGATAATATTTGCTTTTCCGGTAATTCATATCAATACTTTTCAAGTGCTTCTCGCGCCAGCCCAGATGTTCACGAATCTCTATCTGATTGATTTTCTGGAGATGACTCTCTAGGTTGATAGGAATTTTCAGATACAACTCTCCTTGTGGCGTCTTGATCCGATTCCTGTCGGTAAATCCATTCTTCTCATATTGCACATCGTCTAGAAAAACAAAAATATCACTCTTTGCAATCTTATAAAAATATCCTATCCAAGGAATGTAATTTGGTTGGTGAATGCTAATGATCATTTGTTTCTACCAAGAGGTGAGGCTCAAGTTGACCATATACCTTGCAAGTTGCCTTCAGATAGGCTCCAACAGCATCACAACCTAGAACCTTGCAGGTATACTCAAACAACTCTGTAGACGAGAGAGATACTTTCTTCCACCAGAGAGGATGAGTCAAGAGTGTCAATAATCTGTTCTCATCAATAGCCCTGGACAATCCCTCTTCTTTCCAGAATTCTCTCCTGTTGCTGTCAGAAACATAGACAACATCTGAATAATATTCTTTCTGATACGCATTCGCCCAATTGGGAATCGTTACATCATTAAGCAACCACGAAGCCGGTTTGTGGAACGAGAGAGTCCTGGAAATCGGAAGAAAGGATGACAAAAAAGCGTACTGCGATTCAATGGAATCAACCATTTCCTGAAAACTTCCATATTGGGTCGCATCGATGTGCAACCCAATTTGATGGCCCATTTCAGACAATCGCCTAATAATTCGTCTCAGATTATCTGAACACATATTATAGATAGGGCAATCCGGCAGAAAATACCAGGTTGACTTCAATCCCAAGGAATGTTCGATAGTGGCAAGAGGGAGAACCCCTAAAAAATCAGTGTCTACATCATGCCGCAAATACAGCAGTTTTCCTGTCGTTTCACCATCACCAATGAGGGAGCATACATAGTTGTTG
>SAAH01000033.1 GCA_009929525.1 Clostridia bacterium
ACTATTACTGATGGAAAGCCGTGTGAGGGGAAACCTTCATGCACGGTTTGGAGTGGGGGAAAATCCGGCGATAACATCAAAGGATTACCTATCACTATCCATTATTATTGGACACAGTCAATTCGAACGAATTCCTTTATCACAGGAGCGGCAGGCAGAGACCATCCGAAAACAGATTGATGACCTGACTTGGGCAATTCAAGAGGCAGGGGCGGAAGATGGCACTTACTTTACTGTCAAACAGATGGAAAAAAGCAGGAAAAGCCTGCAGCAAAGATTGGAACGACTCAATGACCAGACCAGAAAAGACGATGTGGTAACCTTTGAGCAGTTAGGTGTGGACAGATTGTTTGTGGACGAGTCGCACAATTACAAAAATATGTTCCTGTATACAAAGATGCGTAACATTGCCGGTATCGCTCAAACAGATGCACAAAAGAGTTCGGATATGTTTATGAAATGCCAGTACCTGGATGAAATCACCGGCGGCAAGGGCGTGACCTTTGCAACAGGGACACCAGTATCCAACAGTATGGTGGAACTTTATACCATCATGCGCTATTTACAATACGACACACTTCAGAAGATGCACTTGGGACATTTTGATGCCTGGGCTGCAGCATTTGGAGAGACAGTGACAGCGATTGAATTATCGCCGGAAGGGACAGGCTATCGGGCTAAGACAAGGTTTGCTAAGTTTTATAATCTTCCGGAGCTGATTTCACTGTTTAAAGAGTCTGCTGATATACAGACAGCAGATATGCTGCACCTGCCTGTACCGGAAGCAGAGTATATCAATGAAGTATTAAAACCAAGCGAGGAACAGCAGGAAATGGTCAGCAGTTTTGCTGATCGGGCAGAGGATGTGCGAGCAGGGAGTGTTGACCCAAGGTCGGATAACATGTTGAAAATTACCAATGATGGAAGAAAATGTGCCCTGGATCAGAGACTCATCAATGATATGCTTCCAGATGCACCAGACAGTAAGGTAAACCGTTGTGTGAACAATGCTTATAATATTTGGGATAAGAGCAGTGAGAAACGTTCGGCACAGCTGATATTCTGTGACCTTTCCACACCCAAAAATGACGGAACCTTCAATGTCTATGATGATGTCAGAGAGAAATTAGTGGCAAAAGGCATTCCAAGAGAAGAGGTGGCTTTTATTCATGAAGCAACCACAGAGGTAAAAAAAGCAGAATTATTTGCAAAAGTAAGAGCAGGACAGGTGCGTATCTTACTCGGCTCGACTCCAAAACTGGGAGCCGGTACGAATATCCAGGACAGACTGATTGCCCTGCATCATCTGGATTGCCCATGGAAACCCTCCGATTTGGAACAGCAGGAGGGACGTATTTTACGTCAGGGCAATCAAAACGAAAAGGTGCAGATATTCCGCTATGTCACAGAAAATACTTTTGATGCGTATATGTGGCAGATATTGGAAAATAAGCAGAAGTTTATCAGTCAGATTATGACAAGTAAATCCCCAGTAAGAGCCTGTGAGGATGTAGATGATGCAGCACTTTCTTATGCAGAGATCAAGGCATTGGCTACAGGTAATCCTTACATCAAAGAAAAGATGGATCTGGATATTCAGGTAAGTAAACTAAAACTCATGAAAGCAAACCATACCAGTCAGATATATCGTTTGGAGTCCGATATCGTGAAGAATTTTCCAATACAGATTGCTGCAACAAAAGAGCGACTTGCAGGATTGCAGTCTGATTTTGAAGCCGCAAAACCAATTCTGGAACAGGATAAAGATTCTTTTTCCATGGTTGTCGGTGGAAAGGAATACACAGACCGAAAAGAAGCAGGTACAGCGATTATTGCTGCTTGTAGTGGATTAAAAGCGGTCAGCACCGAAGGACAGATTGGAGAATATCAGGGATTTTCTCTCCATGCGAGTTTTGACAGTTTCAATCAGAAGTTTATGGTGACGGTAAAACGGCAGTGCAGCTATAAGATTGAAATCGGAAAGGATGCCAATGGCAATATCCAGCGTATTACGAATGTCCTTGCCGGGATAGAGAAAAAAATACCAGAGGCACAGCAGAAACTGGATACTCTTTTGCAACAGCTGGTATCGGCACAGGAAGAAGTCAAGAAACCATTTGCACAGGAAGCAGAACTGACGGAAAAGTCGGAACGTCTGACGGAACTTAATACCCTGCTCAGTATGGATGAGAAAGGCCCGTCCGAAACGATGGGGGTAGAGGAGGAAGATGTAGCAGACCGTCCAAAGAAATCTACCAATCTGGCAGGTCGGGTATCCGATGCATCAAAAATGGCGGACAGTAGAAGAAAAGAATCTGTACTCAATAAACTGAAAGAGAAGCAGGGAAACATCGCAACATCTACACACAAACAGATGCAGAAAAAGAAAACAGAACAGGAGATATAAAGGTATTCCCGTCAGAACAAAAAAGTTCTGGCGGGATTCTTTTATGAAAGAGAAATGCTTGAATTAATACCAATCACATTAAAAGAGGCAAATGGTTTTGTACAGCAGTATCACAGACACCATAAACCGTCTATCGGACATAAGTTTTCCATCGGTGTGCAACAGGGAGGAAAACTGGTAGGAGTTGCCATCTGTGGCAGACCTGTGAGCCGACGTCTGGATGATGGCTACACCCTGGAGGTCAACCGTCTGTGTACGGACGGAACGAAAAATGCTTGCAGTATCCTTTATGGAGCTGCACATCGAGCCGCCAAAGCCATGGGGTATCGAAGAATCATTACTTATATTTTAGCAAGTGAGCCGGGGACTTCATTGAAAGCATCCGGCTATGTTTGTGAAGGAACCGCCGGAGGAATTGCATGGAATGGAGAGCGCAGACCAAAGGATGAAAAGCAATATCCCCGTGAATTAAAGAGACGGTGGGTAAAAGAAATCAAGGAGGGAAATCATTATGGCAGTTAACAGAAATCAACAGATGAAAGAAATAACCGAACGTTTAGAACAGGGCGTTGCAGAGTTATTTACTTCAGAAAGGTACACGGAATACTTGCAAACCATGTCACAGTTTCACAATTACAGTTTTAACAATACGCTTTTGATTGCCATGCAGAAACCAGAAGCTACCTTAGTAGCAGGTTTTCAGGCGTGGCAGAAAAAATTTGAACGGCATGTAAAGCGGGGAGAAAAAGGAATACAGATTATTGCACCTGCACCAATTAAGGAAAAGGAAGAAGTCGAAAAGATAGACCCTGTGACGAGAGAGCCTGTTTTAAAAGAAAATGGACAGCCGGAAACCGAAGTCATGGAAATTGTGATTCCACGTTTTCGTATAACAACAGTTTTTGATGTCTCACAGACGGAAGGAAAGCCGTTACCGGAATTGGGAGTGGAGGAATTAGAAGCAGCAGTGGATAATTATGAGATATTCATGGAAGCCATCCGAAATGTATCACCTGTTCCTATCCGATTTGATGAAATTGAGGGAGAAAGCCATGGGTATTATCATAACGTGGAGAAGGAAATCGTCATCCAAAGCGGTATGAGTGAAAGCCAGACTTTGAAGACAGCTATCCATGAGGTTGCCCATGCGAAACTGCATGACAGGGAACTTATGCAGGAACTGGGAGTAGAAAAAGACCGTTTGACACGTGAGGTAGAAGCGGAAAGCATTGCTTATACGGTCTGCCAGTATTTTCATCTTGATACGGCAGAATATTCCTTTCCATATATTACAGGATGGAGCAGTGGCAGAGAGATGAAAGAACTTAGAACTTCTATGGATACCATTCGTAAAACAGCGGGAGAGTTTGTTGATGATATGACCGAACAGCTAAAAGAATTACAGGCAGATATTCAGTCAGAACTGCAAGAAGAATATACCATGGATAGAACCGCTATTCTTCCAACCGATGTGATTGTAAAAATATCTGGTTCCATGGGAAGCGAGTATTCTGTAGACCGTATCTCCAATCTGTCACAGGATGAGGTAAGGTCGCTTTTACAGGAAATGGCACAGCAGGAAACTAAGAACTGGGACGGAAATGTGCAAGAGTATTTGGAAAGCAAAGGTGCTAAGGTACAGCCACTGATTGCCAGTAATGGCTTTGGTGATGACTATCCCGCTTTTTTTGATCTGGAATATGACTTTGATACCAATGGAGTCACTGACAGCACTCTGCTATCGCCTATTCAGCAAGCAGAGAATCTGATTAACCGTGAAGAGTTTCATCAAACCATTTTCAGTGATGACGATCGTAATTTGATCGTGAATTATATGTATCAGTTTGGAAAAATGGAAGATACAAAGGAATTGGTGGAAGCCTTAAAGGAAGCTATGGAGAGTCCGGATATCAGAGCTGTATATCAAGTGAGACAGGCAGCACAGGCGGAGATAGATGCCCTGCATGAAGTAATGGAGACAGAGTATCAGGAAGTCACTTTTTTTGAGACACCTGCCCTGTTTACTAATGGCAGGATAGATGAAAAGAGTCTTCCAGATGGAATTTTCCGATATGAGCTGCGGGGATCAGATTTTGACAGCGGATATCCGATTGCAGTAGAAGGGGATGTTCTTGTAAACCATGCAGGAACGATTTTGTCAGCAGTTCCGCTTCATTTGCCAGAACAGGGGTATTACTGGTTAGGAGAAGGTCTGGATTTTAGTGGTGGCATGGCTACCTTGGAGAATTATCAGCAGGAGATGTCTGGTGTGGATTTGGATGCAGCAAAAGAGCAGATGGAGAAAGCAGTCGGATTTGCTAATGAAGGGATGCTCCTATCCGGCAAAGAAAATCGCTATGCTATCTATCAGATTGACAGTGAGGGAAAAGGCAGGGAGTATTCATTTATGAGTCTTGACTTTACGAAAGAGAATGGGATGACAGTGGAAGGAGCCGATTATCAGTTGATTTACAGTGGATTACGTTTAGAAAACACTACATTAGACGGACTGTATGAAAGGTTCAATCTCCATCATCCGGCAGACTATCGAGGTCATTCACTGTCTGTCAGTGACGTGGTTCTGTTATCTGGAAATGGAGAGGTTAAAGCCAACTATGTAGATTCTTTCGGCTTCGAAGAACTTCCAGAGTTTGTGCAGGAAAGAGGCATTGTGGCAGAACAGTCACTTGCCGAATATATGAGAGAAGTGCGGGGAATCACAGAGATGGGGCAGACGGTGACAGCAGGAACCGTTGGCTTGGAGGTAGAAGGACATTCAGGCACCTGGCATACCATAGAGGTAAGGGATGTGGAAGGAGAAGCCTTTTATCTCATGGAACATGATACCTTTGGAAATGGTGTGGCAGATATTATCGTCAATGCAGAGGGAACTTTAATTGCACAGGAGCTGGAACACGGGTTTGATGAAGAGGCGATGCGAACCGTTGCAGAATATTTGTCAGAAAAAGAAGCAGTAGAGGATAATATCGTATCTGCAGAGGAAAAGACATACCCACCAGTATATAAAAACAATCTGGAATATGCAACGGAACATGGAGCTGCAGATACCTATCTGGATTCCAGAAAATTAAATCTGGATTGTAAAAACGCTATCGAACAGGCAATCCATGATAATTTTGACGGACTGCACCTTGCCCATGATGCAGTAGCACCTGTATTGGATGCATATGGAGCGGAGCGTATTGGATTTGTACTTGCTGATACGGTACAGCAGCTATCATGGGATGGTCGCTTCTCCAGAGAGAATAAAGCCTGGGCTGAAAGTATTTCTATTCCAGCAAACATAAGCAGAGGAATGGATTTGAACCAGGATTATGTGGTGAATAGTCATCCGGCTGTTCTGGATGGGTTTATTCATCTGTTTAGGGAGATAGAACAGGAAAAAGCGCAGGAAGTATCAGAAACTCTACAAGATGATATTCCAATGCTGGAAGGAAATGAAGCAGCCTTTGAGGTGGGAAACAGATATCTGATGATTCATGAGACAGATGAAGGCTATGATTATACCCTTTATGGAAAAGATTACTTAGAAATTGACGGTGGAGTCTATGACAATCCGGATATCACAATAGGAGAAGCCTTAAAAGAGATTCTTTCTGACGAAGGATATACGTTTGCAGACTGTACAAAAATGGATTATGAAGAACTGGATGCAAAGGTGGAAGATGCAGAGGGAAAACATCTAAAGCAGCAGATACAAGAACAAAACTTTCCTGACAGTATCTTTGCAGAATATGAAAGCATGGCAGATAAAAAGGAATATGAGGGAATTGCTCTAAAGGCAGGCAACCGATATTTGATTGTGCAGCCAGTAAAAGAAGGGTACGACTACGTCTGCTATGATGAAAAACTCAATGAGATTAATGCAGGAACATTTGGAGATCCAGATGACTCCATTCAGAATGCTACCCGTGAAATCATATGGCAGGAAAAGCTGCAGTCAGAAAGATGTTCGCCAATCAGTTACAGCGATATTGAAAAAATGATATTGGAACATTCCAAGGAACTTTTAGCAGTCGAGACAAGACTTACTTCTGAGATAAGCAAAAGGGAAACTGCCCTAAATGGACAGAGCAGATCTGATATCGAATATTTGGTATTGAGCTATGCAAGGTCACAACTGGAAGAAATGGGACTGGAGGGTGAAGTGAAATTACTTGGTGCCCGTGTCTATGGAAGCCGAACAAGAGATGGTTTGTATTCCGAAGATTCAGATGTAGATGTTGTTCTGTCCTATACAGGAGATATCAAAGAGGATGCTTTTTTCAATGCCTTGCACGAACACGGAATGTCTGTTGCAGGCATTCCACTAGATGTGAATCCAATTTCCACAGAAAAGACAGGTACACTTGCAGAATTCATGGAACGAGCAGAGGCATATCTGGATGAGAAGGAACTGGAGAAGTCGGCTGTGATTGACCTGGCAATGAAACTGGATGCTTTCGCAAAAGATGTTGACCACTATGATTATATGGACAATGTAAATGACAGAGAAGCAGCTGTCCAGCAACTAAAAGAAGATTTGCTTGCAGGTGGTGAAAAGACAGATGGAATCAAAGCGTGGCTGGGAGAAGTTGAGGATGTTGGGGAACACGAGGAAGTAGAGGCAAGGAAACTCCTTGCAGAGATAGAAAATTTTGAAAAGCAGTATGAGAAGGGCAGGAGCGCAGAGGTACAGGAAGTTCCAAAACAGCCAGAACAGGAAGCTACCATCAGTTTCTATGTAGCAGAGTGCATGGAATTTCATGTGTTAGGGGAATACCACGACAATCTTACCTTGGAAGAAGCACTGAAAATCTATGAGACGATTCCAAAGGAGCGTATGCATGGTATCAAGGGCGTCGGTTTTACATTAAATGACGGCAGTATTTATGACGGTATGGAATATGAGCTGATGATAGGTGATAAGGTGCAGATGGATGCACTGGATCTTGTTCCCCATTACCTTGAAAGTCCACTGGTTCAAGAGGCAATCTCAGAGGTAGAGATTTACTTTGCGAAGAAGGAATCACTGGAGGAGACGAAAGAAGTGCCGATAGAATTGAAACCAGAGACTATGGAGAAGAAAGCCCAGTCTGATGAAATGAAACAGCCACAAAAGGCAGAGAAAAAAGCACCGACCGGAAGAAAAGAGTCTGTGTTACAGGCGTTGCGAGAACGCCAGGCAAAATTGAAGGCACAGGAGAGTGGAAAAGCTAAATCACAGCCACGAAAGAAAGGGGAACAGGAACTATGAGAAAAATAACATTTGAGGAAAATGAATATCTGGTATTGGCAATTTTGGATGGAGGAAGCAGACAGCTTACGCAGGAAAACATAGAGCAAGTCTTTCCGCATCTGGGGAATGATGAACCAATGGTAGAATTGGTCACCAATACACTGGAAAAACTGAAACGTCTTTCCGATATCGAATATCGTAGATTGGACTTGGAACCTTATAAAGAGGAGCCGGAGGAAGAAGAATGAAGCCAAACCAATATGCTATATATCAGTTAAAAACGGAGGCGCAGTTTCGAGAACTGCGTTTCCGCCCATATCAGTACATATTGGATCAAACACTGGAAGTCAGGGTGGAAAACTATGAACAGGTGTATCTGGCGGCAGCACTTGCCGATGATGATGCGAACAGTATCTGGAAACGCTTTCGTGAGCATCCGCCTAAATCTTTTAAAGGACATTCCATCAGCGTCAGTGATGTGCTGGTATATAATAAAGCAGGTGTGACCACTTCCTATTATATTGATAAGGAACGATTGGTAGTTATTGCGGGATTCATACGATGGAATACATCGGGAACGCTGATTACCATGGATACCAGAGATTATCAGCTAGAGGGAAAAGCGGGAAACTGGATTGCTACTGATGAGATTATCGTTGATGGAAAACAGTTCTTTTTACTGCAGAATGAACGTTATCAAGAACAGGCTGCCTATCTGGTAGTAGATGAATATGGTAAATTGGTGGCAGATGACAGCTTTAACGGATTTGATGATTCGACCATTGGAAAGATACGGGATTACATGAAACCGCCAGAAAAACCTGTTATACAGCAAGCATCAGAAAGTTCAAAACAGCAGATGGAAAACTGGCAGAAGTATTTTGAAAATGGAGAGTATCTTAGAAGTGCGGAAATGTCAGAGGAACAAAATTACAATATGATTGATGGCAGGATCAATAATAAACCGCCCAAGTCAAAGAAGAAACAGCGGACGTCGGTTCTTGCAAAACTGCATCAGAAGCAGAAAGAGATTGCTGTGCGCAGCGGCAAACAGCCACCTTCCATGGAAGCAGATATGGAGCGTAACCGAAAATAAAGATAGAAGAGAAGTATCGAGTCATTGTAGACTTTGATACTTCTCTTTTTTATTTATCCTGTATTAATTCCTCAAAAGTGACTTGAAATATATCGCAGAGAGCTTTTATCTCAATGTCAGTCACGTACCGCTTGTTTGTTTCGATTCTAGTTATTACATTCTTATCCATATCATACCCGGCAAGCTGTAATTGATGGGCCAAGTCACGCTGGGAGAGATGATGTAATTTGCGCAGATCAACCAGTTTGGAACTGATAAGGTTTTTGCTGCCAGTTTTGGTTCGAGGTTTTGGCATCATAGTCTCCTTCCTTTGCATTTTCGTCGTTTGCTCTCAAATGATTTGTCTCACTTTTTGCACCTTTACTATTGATTTTACAAAAAAAAGTTACTATAATCGGTTGTAAAAGTGAGACACGCAAAAGAAAAGGAGTATGAGATGCAAAAGCATATGGCTTCCAAAGAACAGATGATTTGATGGAGAAGAAATATCGTTTCAGTAAGAAGAGGAAGCAGAACGTAGAAAATCATTGGAAGAGTTGAAGTGAGGACACTTTATTGTGATAAAGTGTTATAGGCAGATTATATTGTTTTTTTAGAGCATTAGTACTAGAATATAGGCAGAGTTTACATACGATAAAAGTAATGAAACATAGGGAAATGAGAAAAATGAATTTGACTATGGGCATTTGCACTCCGCTAATATGGAATGCTGTTTTTTAGACAGAAATATTGTGTCCGGCTATACGTTTGGTTGGAAGGATGCAGGAAAACCAGAGAAGGGTGGTTAACACAAATGAATAGAAGAGGCAAGCTTGACCGACTGATAAATTTTTCTTTTCACAGAGTATTCTTCCAAAGGCACAGGCTTCCTTTGGCACTCAATATGACGAGATTCAAAGGAGGAAAATTGTAATGAATGCAGAAAATAATAAATTTCATGATTATGAGTTCATACTGAATCAGGTACCCTGTGGTATTGGTATCTTTGAGATAGAAAGTAGTATGCCTGTTTTTCTGAACGATGCATACTTTGATATTATTGGGTATTCGAGGGAAGAATATGCTGCCATCCAGAGGGAACAAGCTGAGAAATTAGTCTATTCTCCCGATATGCCAATCTCTATACAAAGTAGAGCAGATTTTCGTAATCATGGGAATGAAAAAGAATACGAATATCGGATTGTCCGTAAAGATGGCAGTATCCGATGGGTCAAACTGAACCTTGAAGAAATTGTGATTGAACAGAAAAAGTATGCATTTGCTTCTTTTAGTGATTTTACTGCGGAAAAAGAGACCTATACCAGACTCAATACAATCTCTGAAAATATAGACAGCAGTATCTCCATGTTCCAGGTGACAAGCAGAGGAGAGGAATTGATCTATGCAAATCCTACCTTCTATCATATTATTGGGATTGAACCAGAGCAGTACAGGGAAAATGCACTTGCCTTTGACCGTTCATTTGTTTCAGAAGAAGACTATGAGCGTGTCAAAACAATGGTAAAGGATGTCATTGTTACTGGCCAGCCAGGTGTGTTGGAACATCGCTTTTGCAGACCGGATGGCAGTGTCTTATGGGTTAGCAGACGTTGCTGTGCAATCAAGCAGGAACGGCCAGATAGCTATCTTCTCATATCTGTAGTGACAGATATTACAGAGCAAAAATTAGCATCACTGAGAAGTCAGATCGAAAAGCAAAGATTTCAGTTAGTAATCAATGAATTGAATGCTGCTGTGTTTGAGTGGAATTTTCAGGATGGCAGTTTCTATTCTTCCGAAGCATACCAGAAATATGCAATTAGTGCAGTCAGTCAGGAAGATATTTTGAGCAACCGAGGGCCTATAGACCTGGTACATGTGGATGACCAGGAAATGCTGCAGCAGTTCTTTATGGAAACAGATTCTGGAAAAGATAAAGCGGAGATAACCATGCGTCTTAAAATGACGGATGGAAGTTTCCACTGGTGTCGTATGATTGGATTATTCTTTAAAGATGAGAAAGGAAATCCAGAGAGAACCATAGGTATGATACTGGATATCAATGAAGAACGGGAGCGTAGTTTCATGCTCAGCACTCTGCTGAATGGTTTGCCGGGAGGAGTTGCTATCTTCAAATACGGCAAGAGGCTGGAGTGCCAGTATTACAGTGACGGTTTTGCAAAACTGTCAGGCAGGACAAGAGTTGAAATAGATGAATTGTTGGAAACAGACAGACTATTTGATGAGGTAATTGCACCTTCGGACTTAGAGCAGTTTCAGAAAAAAGTAAAGGATGCCGTAACCATTGGCGCACCAATTAACACGACATACCGCTACATCATGAAGGACAGAGAGATTGGCTGGTTACATATTTCCGCTTCGAAACTTCGTGAGGAAGACGGAGCCCCTGTTTATTATTGCATTTTCACTAATCCAACGGATGAAACAGCACTGTATAGAAGTATTGCAGAAGATTCCCCAGGGGGCGTATTTATTGCGGAACGGAAAAATCGAAGAATTCTGTATATGAATGAGCGTATGGGAAAACTGTTCCATGTGCCACAGAGAAGACTAAAGCAACGAATGGACAACTACGATCCGCTTCCCAAGAAATATGAAGTGCTGGAAATGGAAGATATTCTGGCATTAAAAAAGGATGCTTATACAGAGTTTCATGTGGTGTGGGATGACAGGCTGCATTTGATTATCAATGCAAAGGCTCTGGATTGGAATGGCATAGATGCTTACATCCTGTATTTTACAGATGAGACAGCTGAATATGAGCACCAGCTGCAACAGCAGAAATTGATTGATGGGGTTCCAGGCGGTATAGGGATTTACGAAATAATTAAGGGACAAGCTTCTTTAGTGTATTTGAATGATGCATACTATAGACTTTTAGGACAAAGCAGGGAAGATAGAAAACAGTTTCTGGGAACCAATGTACTGGAAGCTGTTCATCCAGATGATAAATCAAAATTCATCACAGCTATCAATGAAATCATGAGTGGTGTCGATCATGTCAATGTTTTGCACCGTGTCCGAAATAATAAGGGTGAATGGATTTGGCTGAACCATGCTGCTTCTGTCGCAGAACGGAAAGATGATTATGCGAAACTGTATGTTTCTTATACCGACTGCAATGAAATCATGCAGGCACAGCAGGAAATGCAGAATTACAGGATTAAGTTGGATGCAGCTCTAAACAGCACTCATGTTATGGAGTGGGAATATGACTTCAAGAGAAAGACGATAACAGATTCCGGTGCTCTTGGTACGACCTATCATATGCCGAAGGTAATCGAAAATGTGCTTGATATCTTCCTGGAAGGTGATAATGTCGGCTTGATCTGTGCGGAAAGCGTTGAGGATTTCAGATGGTTATTCGAACATTGTGATGAAGGTAAGCGTATTCAAAAGGATATTCATTGTAAAGCACCTGATGGAAAACGGCTTGTTTGGCAGAGAGTAGTATATACGCCTATTTTCGATAAAGATGGGAAATGTGTTGAGATGGTAGGAACTGCCGTTGATATTACAGAGCAGAAGGAACGGGAGCAGCACTATGAAGAACAGCTCCGATTGGCGAAAATAGCAGCACAGGAGGCTCTTGCCACAGCAACGTATAACCTGACAAAAAATATGGTGACAGAAGCTTACAGCCCAAGACCGGAACTTATGGACATCATGAGAAATACGGATGTTGATACGATGCTGAAAAATATACGGCAGAATACAATCAGCAGGGAAGAGGAAGAACGGTTCACACCTGTGTATGATGCGGCTGCTATGATGAAAACATTTTCTGAAGGAACTTCACATATCGAGATCCGCCATCACTTGAATACCAGTACGGAGTGGGTGCAGAGTACATTTGATATCATCCAGAACCCGTTTACAAAAGATTTGGAAGCGGTAGCAACTTTACGTGATATATCTGATGCTGTCAGGGCAGAACTGGTCGTGAATCGGTTGTTGATGTTGGATTATGAGTCTATTATGACGATTGATAAGAAAACAGGCATTGTCCGAACATTTCGGAATGCACAAGCAGATACGGTGATGCAGGATATGTTCAGTATGCTTGAGTCACAGGAAGATGTTGCCCTGGGTGTGGAAAAATTTTACAGGAAATATAGCATTCCAGAGGATAGGGAGCGTGCAATTCAGGAAAACAGCCCTGCTCATGTTTTAGCAGAATTGGAAAATGAACCGGTTCATATGAGTCTTTTTACTTTGCAGACGAGTGAAAAGAGGACACACAAACGTGTCATATATGCGTATCTGGATGAAAGTAAGGAAATCATACTCTGTGCTGTTCAGGATGTTACAAATACATATGAGCAGGAAGAAAAGCAGCGCAGGGAACTTACCCAGGCACTGAAAACAGCGGAATATGCCAATCAGTCCAAAAGAGATTTCCTTGCCAGAATGAGCCATGATATGCGTACACCAATGAACGGGATTATTGGTGTGGCAGATTTGTCGCTACAGGAGACCGACCCGCAGACTCTCCGGGATAATATGTACAAAATTAAGGAGTCCGGCGGCTATCTGCTCAGCCTGATTAATGATACGCTTGACTTTCAGAAAATTGAAAGCGGCAAACTGATTTTAAATACACAGATTGTTGCTGTAGCACCTATTTTCCAAAATGTGATTGAAATGATAAAACCTGCAGCGGAAGATAAAGGCGTTATTTTTGAAGTCATCAATCACAACGCAGAGATGAATTGGTATGTTCGCATTGACCCGGTTCGTATACAGCAGATTATTTTTAATTTATTGTCCAATGCAGTCAAATTCACACGAAGCAGTGGCATTGTACGGATGGAGATTTGGAATTTGTCCAGGGAGGGCATGATTTCTCATAACTGCATCAAGATTTCAGATACGGGAATTGGTATGAGCGAAGGATTTATCCAAAATGGATTATACAAACCTTTCTCGCAGGAGAGAAGTAAGGTATCCACACAATATGCTGGTTCGGGATTGGGACTGTCAATCGTGCACAGCCTTGTAGAGATGATGGGCGGACGGATGGAGGTTGAAAGCCAAAAAGGAGTAGGGACTACGTTTACCCTGTATCTGGATTTTGAGAGAGTGGATGAAGAGGAAGCAAAACAAGTAATCGACATGGAAAAGAGCAAGGAATTTGTTTTGACCGAAGAACTCTCGGGAAAGAACATTCTCTTAGTAGAAGACCATCCATTGAATGCGCAGATTGCCATTAAGCTGCTGGAAAAAGCAGGCTGTCATGTGACCTGGATGGATAATGGTGAAAAAGGAGTGCAGAAATTCAACGCTTCTGCAACAGGTGAATATGATGCCGTGTTAATGGACATCCGTATGCCTGTGATGAACGGATTGGAAGCAGCTACGGCAATCAGACAATTAGAGCGTGAAGATGCTGCCCGGACTCCAATCATAGCAATGACTGCAAATGCTTACGATGAAGATGTGGAAAAATCACTTGCAGCAGGAATGAATGCACATCTGGTCAAACCGATCAACCCGACAATACTATACGAAACCCTGGTCAGGTTTTTAGATTCAAAGAACTAGACAGTAGGGTGTACATGAGACAAGGAGGTTGATTAGATGGATGTTGAGGAACTATTTCGTATGAGCTTTGTTGTGGCAGAAGGCTTAGAAAATTTTGGCGGCAGTCCGGAGGCCTATGATAGATATATTGATAAATTCCTAAAGTATGACTTTTATAAAGATATTAAAAGAAATCTCGATATGAAGGACTGGAAAAGGCAAAGGAATTGGCTCATAGATATGGTATTCTGGTCACGTATCTTGCATTGCCTGATTTCAAATTAAAGCTGGATGTCATGGAAACAAAGATAGAGGAAAAAGATGTGGAAGGAATAGAGGAGATACTTTCTTACATAGACAGGAGATTAAGAAAAATGCGTGCTGTCATGAATGTGGGACAGATATCCACACAGGTGGAAGGAATCGACTTTTAGCTGACTAGCATAACACAAATGCAGATGTGGCAGAGAATTAAAAAATAGATATTCAGGGTAAACGGTGTTGGAGAAAATAATTTCTGGACACCGTTTTATTCGTTCAGGTGAGTGATGATTTTCTGGTTCTGGAGGTATTTTTGTACTCACGCTTAAAAATATTAAAAATTACACAATAATGTTGAAAAAGGAAATATAACGTGATAATATTGATAAAGACACAAAAGAATTGAAAAAAGAAATATTATGTGTTTTTTAAAATATAAAGAGGTGGGATGACATGAAATATTATGAAGAACTACTGGACATAGGATGTTTCTCCGGAGAAGATGTAGCCCAGTTAACTGGTTCCGTAGCAGCAGCTAATTCATTGTTATACGATTACCAGAAAAAAGGGTATATAGAACGTGTGAAAAGAAATCTGTATGCTACCATCAGTTTGGAGACGAAACAGCCTGTTATGTCAAGATATGAGATCGGAAGCAGGCTGTTTGCTGATGCATGCATATCCCACCACAGTGCCTTTGAAGTGTATGGCTATGGAAATCAGGTGTTTTATGAATGCTATGTGGCAACAGAGAGTCGGTTTTCAGATTTTGAGTACGACGGAGTCACTTATCACCGAGTGGAAAGGAAACCGAAGATCCAGATAGCACGGGTTGGAAATGTAACCGTGACAAGTTTAGAACAGACAGCCGTAGATAGCATACGTGATTATGAGAAAGTTGCCGGATTGGAAGAAATAATCCGTTGCCTGATGCTTGTACCAGGGTTTAAGGAGAAAGAAATACTTAAGTGCTTAGAACAGAATAATAACGGATTTTTATATCAGAAGTGCGGGTATTTATTCGAAGAACTGCAGCAAGATTTTAAATTTTCAAAAGAATTTTATGATGAGTGCCAAAAACATCGTCCGACCACAAGACGATATCTGATGAAGGATGCCAAAGAAAATGTATGGAATGAAAGATGGGGGATATATACGCCCCCTTCCATAAAGAAACTAACAGATAAAGGGGTAAGCGATTATGATGCAATTTAACCGAATGACACTTGGAAGAACAGCAAAGGAACTTGGATTTGTAAGGGATACACTGGAAAAGGTATGCCGTCTGGCAGATGTATTAAAGTTTATGGAAGCAGATGAAATCATATCGGACAGCCTTGCACTGAAAGGAGGGACAGCAATCAATCTGACTATTTTTGATTTGCCCCGGTTATCGGTTGACATCGACCTTGACTATTCGAAAGATGTAGAACGTGAGAGAATGCTGCAGGAAAGAGAAGATATCACAAATAGAATCTCAAAGTATATGACAGCTAATGGATATACACTTAGTACGAAATCAAAGAATTATCATGCTTTGGATTCCTTTGTTTATGAGTATATCAATGCAGGAGGGGGAAGAGATAATCTAAAGATTGAAATAAATTATATGCTCCGTTGTCATGTACTGCCTGTGGCAAAAAGAAGAGTCAGACTTCCTTGGGAAGATGGCGAGATTTCTGTTCTCAGTGTAGCACCATTGGAGATTTTTGCATCAAAGACAGTGGCACTGCTTTCCAGAACAGCACCAAGAGATTTATATGATATGCATAATATGGTACGGTATGGACTTTTTGATGAAGAGGAGCAGGTATTGCTTCGGAAGTGTGCAGTGTATTACAGTGCGATTGGTTCTGAGACACCGCCAGTTCAGTTTGAACTTTCCAACATTGGGAAAATCTCATCCCAGAAAATCAAAACAGATTTATACCCTGTGTTAAGGAGAGGGGAACGGTTTGAGCTGGAAGCAGTCCAAAAAGAAGTCCGTGATTATCTGGCAGATATACTAATTGCGACAAAAGAAGAAATGACCTTTTGGGAGGAATTCAGGAACGGAAACTATTGCCCTGAATTGATTTTCAAAGAAATGCAAGAAATGGTGAACATACAAAGGCACCCTATGGCATTGTGGAAATGTCAAAAGAATAGAAAATCAGAGGGAAACCACCTGTAAACTATAGGTCGGCATAACTAAACCAGAGGTCGGTTGAGTATTAAGGTCGGGTATTGTATTGTGAAATTATCACAAGATAGAAAAGGGGAACAAAATGAAAAAAGAAACAATGGGTGCGATGATTGCATCAAAACGAAAAGAAATGGAAATGACCCAGCTCGATCTTGCCAACAAGATGGGTGTCACAGATAAGGCAGTCTCAAAATGGGAGAGGGATTTATCTTATCCGGATGTGAATTCCCTTCCCAAATTAGCGGAAATTTTCGGAATGTCTGTGGATGAACTTATGCAGATCAAGACAGAGACTTCCCAAAAGGAAAAAGAAAAAACGCTTAGGGAAATCGTGTCACTGATTCTTCGGGCAGTATGCCTTGCCATGGGTGTGGCAGTTGTCGTGTTGTCTCTAATGGGGGCAATGAGTACGGAGACTTCCGTTCTTATGCTGGGTATTGGAGTTGCATGTGCAGGTGTAAGTCTGCTGAATGGAAAATAGAAAATGCAAAATAGGTGAATGATAATATGAAACGGTGCCTGGATAAAATAATCCATTGGCACCGTTTGCTATTTAAGGTGTGGAGTTGCTATCAGGAGCGTCCTTGTGTTTTTTCCTGCTCCAATGATCGTGAGAGTTCTTTGCCTAAGATGGCATCGACATTGGTGCAGACCGTTCGAAGTTCCTTTTGATAATCCTGGAAATAGTGGTAGGTATCATATTGCGCTTTTTTCTGAATGGAAAGTTTTGCTTTTTCAGCTTTTAAGTTCTTCATGGTTGGAAGTTTCCCGTCAGGACTTTTCTCTTTGAGGGTTTTTACAGCAGTTTCATATAATTCGATTTCGCTGGAATGTTCCTGTCTGAATTTTTTCTTATTCCTGGATTTTAGCATTTGTCCATATACAGCTTTATTTGCAAGATATTGTCCCAGATAATGGATCTGTTCATTCACACTTTTCAGTTCCTGTTCCGTTGCTTTTACTGTCTTTCTTGCTTCTTTGAGCTTCTCCGCAATATCTACATAGGATGACTGCAGACTGTCTCTGGTATTGTAGTCATGTTCCTGCACATAAAGGATGGTATTCGCCATCTGCTGTAGGTTGGATATCTTTACCTTCTGAGCATATGCTTGGCTTTGCTGTGCCTTTACACAATTCTGAAGGTCAACCACAAGTCGCAGATCGGATTTGATAAAAAGAATAGCCATGGGATTCTCAGCAAAGTTGATTTCTGGAACAGAAGTGTTGGTGTTATCTGGTGCGTTTTGCTGCTGCGGTGGAGCGTTCCTGTTTTTTTCTAATCGCTGTATCACATAATCCCTGTCATAGTGAGTACCCAGTGCCCGACCTGTGATATTTTTATTTCGTTCTGGATGAAGGTAACTGAACCGCCCACGATGTTCAGTAAGGATAATCTGATATTTTTCCTGTAATGTCTTTTTCAATTCTTCCAGACTGACAGAAGATGCACAAGCCTGATCTATTGACTTGCGAAGAAATTGCTTTTGCGTTTGAAAGGTTGTATTTCGTGGTTTCAGCCCATCGGCAAGTATCTGTTCATTGAGTTTATCCAATTTCTCCTGCCCTCGCCGGTTTGCCCAATATTCTTTTTCCGTTATCTTCTTATCAGAAGGGGAGAGCAGATCGACCTGATATAGATTTTCTCTTTGACACATATCCATGACAGATTTCTGCAAGTGTTTCAAATAGTCTTTCGTCAGATGGTGCTTGAAGCCTGCACGGCTGTCGCAGGTGCGCTCCATAAAATCCTGTTGTTCCACATCTAGTTTTCGCAGACTGTTGATAACGATATGTACATGAATATTTCCACTGCCATTGTGCCCGTCTGTGTGGGTGCAGACAATCGCCTGGTGACCGGGGAAATTCTTCTTTGCATATTCCAGACCGAGAGCCTGTGCCTTTTCGCCAGTCAGACCATGATCATCCTTATCCTTGGGGTCGAAGCTGATGATGTAATGATGGGATTTGATTTCATCGAAATTCTGGTTTTTATGATACTGGCTGTTCAGCATTTCACATTCCTTATCAAACATCATGGCTTCACAGTTTAGCCCATCCAGATAATATTCCTCCCGCAGCATCATCCGCCCTTGTCCATCCAGTATGGGCTTCTTGTTACTCTCGTCATGCTGGAAGAGAAGATAGTTCAAAGACTCCCCATAGTCTGTATTCTTACTTGCGATGTGTTTCAATACTGCCATGATAATCACCTGCCATCTTTATGACTTCTTCCCTTAATTCGAAAATCTGGACAATGCATTCATGGATTTCATCCTGCATTGCCTTAGACCGTACGCCGCCTGTATTGAAAAATCGGGCAATCTGGTTCAAATTATTGCCTATCTTTCCAAATTCTCCAGTCAGTTTCTGTAATTCCGGCACATCAGCCACAATCTCATATTTAATACAGAAGTCTTTTTCTAAAAGCATTTTTCTCATATAGTTGGAGCAGCTCAGCCCAGCTTCTTTTGCCATGTCTGCAATACGCTCATATTCCAAATTTGTCAGCCGGAGGGTGATGTGATGGGAGCGTGTCAGTTGTTTTTCTTTCTTTGGTCTTGCCATCGTCTATTGTCCTTTCCTTTATTTTCTATATGCGCCAGCATCCCGCCTATGCATAGCATAAGGCGCTGCGACCACGTTAAGTGGAAGCCAAACCGCACAAACCTTTGTGCCGTAATCGAGGGAATGGGGAAACGAAATCCCCATCAAGATATGCCGGGGAAACGAAAACGGAGTTTTTGTGTCACACAGGCGAATCTTGCTCTAAGAAAGAAAGCCCCTTATACAAACCCAATATGTCATGGCTCTTAAAACAAGTCCGGAAGAAGAAATGCTCTGACAGCTTGATTTTCATACCCCTGTGGATTGGGTTAGTGAAAGGGGGATCGCATCATGGCAAAAATCAAAAAAGAAAAAGAGATTGAAATGCAGTCACTTCCATCTATAGAAGAATTACGGAAAATGGCGGCAGTGGATATCAAGAACGTTGACCGTTCTACGCTAGTAGATATCAATACCGTGAAGATAGATCCGAAACTTAGCAGGGATGAACGAATGAGAAGTTTTCTCCGGCAGATAAAAAATCCGTACTGTTATCTGGATGGGGATATGGTAATTAAGGTGAGTTTTATGGACACAGATGTTACATTGGATGACCGACTGAAAGAATACATTAGGAACCTGTAAAGAGAAAATTTTTTTGCTCCGACAGCTTGAAATGATGGATGAGTTATGGTAACATCTAAGCAGGTCAAAAAAATAAATATCTAACATGAGCAGAACTCCTATGATGAGGGTCATTCTTTGATTCTATATCACAGGAGGATTTTTTATGTCTAAAAATAAGAAAATCTATCGAGCTGGGTCTTACCGCCGATTGTCACAGGATGATGGCAATGGCGAGGTAAGTAACAGTATTGTCAACCAAACAGAACTCATACAGGATTTTGAAAAATCTCATAGCGATATCCATATCGTTGCGGAATACGATGATGATGGTTACTCTGGCACAAACTTCGACCGTCCTGCGTTTAAAAGAATGCTGGAAGATGTGAAGGCAGGGAAAATCAACTGCATTATCGTAAAGGACTTATCACGTCTGGGAAGAAATTATATCGAAGTCGGAAAATATGTAGAGCGTATTTTTCCGTTCATGGGTGTACGTTTCATTTCCATTAACGATCATTATGACAGTGCCGGACCAAAGAATGAGTCCGATACACTGATGCTTCCTTTCAAGAACCTGATGAATGATTCTTATTGTCGTGATATTTCCGTCAAAATCCGAAGTCATTTGGAAGTCCGAAGAAAAAAAGGAAAGTACATCAGTGCCTTTGCTGTGTATGGCTACAAAAAATCAGAGAAAGACCACAATCAACTTGTTGTGGATGAGTACGCAGCTGATGTGGTGAAACTTATTTTCCAGATGAAATTGTGGGGGAAGAGTCAGTCTGCCATTTCGGATTATTTGGATGAGAATGGAATACTGTCTCCAATGGAATACAAAAAATCCAAAGGTGAGAAATTTACCTGTTGTTTTAAAGTCCATAATGTAGCAACATGGTCGCCAAAAGCAGTACAGCGGATTCTGACCAATGAGATTTATCTGGGAATTACGATCCAGGGAAAAACAGAAAGACCAAACTATAAGGTGAAAACACAGATTGAGAAAAAACCAGAAGATTGGATTCGTGTGGAGAATACCCATGAGGCGATTATTTCTTATCATGAATTCTGGACAATCCAGGAACTGTTGAAAAGAGATACACGAATGGCACCACAGCAGGACAATGTCTATCTGTTTTCAGGATTTCTATATTGTGGGGATTGCAAAAATACCATGGTAAGAAAATTAGTTCCGTCTGGTGGCAGGAAGTACAGCTATTATGTATGTTTCACGAATAAAGCAGGGAATGGATGCAGCACGCACTGCATCAGTGAAAAGAAATTGACAGAGAATGTATTTCGGGCAGTGACCAGACAGATTGCATCTGTCTGTCATGTCAGTGAAATCCTTTCCTATATAGATAAGCTTCCAGAAAATCAACGTACCGTTTTTAATTATGATGCGCAGATAGAGCAGTTGCGGGAAGAAATCATAAAATACAAAACCATGAAAATGAAACTGTATGAAGATTTGACAGAAGGCATCATTGACCAGGACGAGTATCGGGAATACCGGAGCAGTTTCATGGAACGTATCGAGATGAAGGAAAAGGCACTGGCACATATTGAGATGGAGCGTACCAGTGCCATAGAAGGAGCGCAGGACTGTAACCCGTGGCTTCAATATTTCATGGAATATGAAAATGCAAAAGAACTGAATCGTCAAATGGTAGTCACGCTGATACATAAAGTCTTTGTATACGACAATGGAAGTCTTGAAGTGGTCTTTCGATATAAAGACGAGATGGATGCTTTATTTATCAAGATAAGAAATTATCAGGACGAATTACAATCTGCTATGCCGTTACTGGCAGCTGCACAGTAAAGGAGGCGCAATAGTATGGCAAGAAAAAGCAGAAAACAGGAGACAGCACTTGCACCACAAAACATAGTTATGCCGGAAGTCGTTTTCCATTGCGGCGTGTATGGAAGATTATCACTGGTCAACAGTGGAAAACAGGATCAGGGAGATTCTATAGAAAATCAGTTGAGTATTTGTAACTACTTTATCGAAGGACAGGATGAATTAAATCTGGTAGATACTTATATTGACAATGGTAAGAAAGGTACGTCCTTTGAAAGACCAGAGTTCAAACGGCTTATGGAGGATGTGCGTTCTGGAAAAATTAATTGTATCGTAGTGAAAGACCTTTCTCGATTTGGAAGAGATTATCTGGAAACCGGAGAGTATCTGGAACGTATTTTTCCATTTCTGGGTGTTCGTTTTATCGCTATAACCGACAGCTATGATAGTCTTCATGCAAGTTCAGACGAAGAACATATGACGGTTCCCTTAAGAAATATGTCGAATGAATTATACGCAAAGGATATTTCAAAAAAGGTATGTACCAGTATCCATGCGAGGATGGAGAAGGGGCAGTTTCTTCCAGGAAGACTCTGTTATGGATATATTCGTTCCCCATTGGATGATTTTACTTTAATTCCAGACCCTGTGACGGCAGATTATGTGAAACTTATTTTTGAACTGCGTTATAACGGTGCATCTTATGAAGCCATCCGAAAACATTTGGACAGCATTCATGCCATAACACCAAGCCAGAGAAAAGCGCAGCTGGAGAAAAAAGAGTCGAAGCAAAAAGTGAGTGCTTTCTGGTATGCAACGGGAGTATCCGACATACTTTCCAATCCAGTGTACATCGGACACCTGGTTCATGGAAAGGAGTCGAAGGCATTATACAAAGGGCAGAGACAGCGAAAAGAGGCAGCCCGTTCGGAATGGAAAGTCTATCCGAACATGCATGAGCCATTGGTCGCACAGGAAGTATATGATTATGTGCAGAAACTCAACGAGGAAACAAAACGAAAATATCATGAGGCACATAAAAATGAAGTGGTTCATGACAATATTTATCGTGGCATCCTCAAATGCGGTGACTGCGGACATAACATGCAGCATGGATTTTATAATACGGTAGAAAATAAAAAACGCATCAGTAAATTCTCTTGTGGAAAATACAGAGGGTCAAATGGACGGGAATGCAGTATTCATAGCATTCGAGAAGATGTTCTACATGACATTGTTATGAAGCAACTGAAATTTCAAATCCGGCACATGGCAGACCAGAATGCACTTTTCAATGAAAGCGGAAAAGAAGATATTCTAATGGAACGTGTAAAGAGTCAGATTTCCGAATTGGCAAGAAAGAAAACCAGAGTCAACAGATTGAAAGGAAGTTTGTATGAAAATTACAGCGAAGGACTTCTAAATGAATCTGAGTATCTTGAAATGAAAGAACGATATGTAAAGCAGGAGGCGGATCTGCTAGAAGAACTGGAGAGGTGTGCATCACGCAGAGATACTTTGATGCAGGGTATTGCCGACCAGAGGAAAGGAACAGATGCATTCCGCAAGTATTCTAGAAGAAAGAAACTTGATCGTGAAATGCTGGAAAGCCTGATCCATGAAATTCGTGTTTATGATGAAAACAGGATCGAAGTAATTTTCCGATATGCAGATGTTTATCAAAGACTATATGAACTGGAGGATAGCGGAGATGAAGCATAAGAAGATACTGGCATATTATATCCGTCTGTCTCAGGAAGATATGGACAAGTATACTGGAGAAATTGCTGAGAGTGTCAGTGTAGCCAATCAGAGAGACCTGCTTCAATACGCCTATGAGTCACGAGTGGAACTCTTGGAATATGATGTGGTGGAGTATATAGATGATGGCTATTCCGGCACAAACTTCAATCGTCCGGGTTTCCGCCGGATGATTGAAGATGTTAAGCGAGGAAAGATTCAGTGCATCATGGTCAAAGATTTTTCTAGGTTCGCCAGAAATTTCTTAGAGTCAGGAGAGTATCTGGAACAGATATTTCCATTCCTTGGGGTACGCTTTATTTCAGTAAATGACAATTATGACAGTGAAACAAACGGGGTATCCGCAGGAAACTGGGACGTGGCATTTAAGAACCTGATGTATGACCTGTACAGCAAAGACCTGTCCAGAAAAGTAACTGTGGCGAAACGCTCCAAAGCGAAAAAAGGGGAATATATGGGCAGGGCACCTCTTGGGTATATCCGTTCCAAAACAATCAAGAACCAACTGGAGATTGAGCCAATAGGTGCAAAAATTGTTCGGTATATTTTTGATTTGGCACTGGAAGGCGTTAAGATACCGGATATCGTTAAGAGACTGAATGCAGAAAATGTACCTACACCAGGAACCATCATGCAGATTCTTGGAAAATGGACACCAAAGAGAAAGAATACTTCTATTATATGCTGGCAGTATCCTATGGTCTGGAAAATAATAAAAAATCGGGTCTATACAGGAGCCTGCATCAATTTCAAGAGGAGCAAAGTGGTTCCCTGTGGCACACAGACAAAAAAGAATGCTGAGGAGGATCAGGAAATCGTTCCTAACTGTCATGAAGCTATTGTGACAGAGTCGGAATTTGAAGTGGCTTTTAAAAACTGCAAAATCATGGGAGTGAGTAAAAGAAAGAAGAATAAGAACAAACCGGTCAGCACTCTTTTAAGTGGTACTGTTGTCTGTGGATATTGCAACTGTACCATGTTTTATCAATATCGTGCCAAAATGCCGGACATATTTCGCTGCTATACAACAAGAGGCGCAGATATACCACTAAGCGATGATGTCTGCGACTGCCGTGCTCATGAGGTGGAAGGGCTGGAGCATATGGTATTGAATGAAATTCACAGAATCTCACAGCTTGCTGAAAAAAAGTATAGGAAAATGCGATGTGACGCAAATGACCAACAGGATGCAGGCTTGAAACTGGAAGCGGAAATTGGAAACCTAAAGCAGCAAATAGCTCAGAAAAAGATAGAAAAACAGGATTGTTATGAACTATATATCCTGGGTGAAATTGAGAAGGAAAGATATTTGGCTGTGAAAAGAAATTGTGATTTGGATATCCAACAAATGGATGGAAAGATTAGGCAGATGGAACTGGAAATGAATGGTCAAAGTTTGGTTGAGAGTGAGGACATGCAGATACTGAAGGATGTTGCTGCTTATGCTAAAGAACAGTTACTGACAAAAGAAATGGTTCAGTATCTTATAAAGGAAATAAAGGTGTATCGGGATAACCGATATGAAATCCTTTGGAACTTTGGCAATTTATTGGAACTTTAGTATTTGAAGGAAAGAAGAGATGGATGTAGTTACACATGTAAGCGTTGTAGATTATGGAAAAGGAGAGTCTATGCTAAAAGCAGGTTTACCGGCATAAAGAGTAAGAAATATATTATCAAAAAAATGTGCAAGTACGGTGTACGTCAGGTGTTATAAGCTGTAATAGAACATTTAATCACTGTAAATCAGAAAAACGGGTGGTTATAGGTCTATTACAGCTTTTTGTATTTTCGAGGAAAGGAGGATACTCATGCAGAATGTATATGGTTATATACGTGTCAGCAGCCGTGATCAGAACGAGGACAGACAGTTGATTGCACTACGGGAATTATCTATTTTAGAAAAAAATATTTTCATAGATAAACAGTCTGGTAAGGATTTCAATCGTCCACAATATCGAAGGATGGTAAAAAAACTTAGAAAAGATGATGTCCTGTATATCAAAAGTATTGATCGGCTGGGCCGAAACTATGGAGAAATATTAGAGCAGTGGAGGATTTTGACGAAGGAGAAGGGAATTGACATTGTTGTACTTGACATGCCATTGCTTGATACACGAAGGGGAAAAGATCTGATGGGAACATTTTTGAGTGATATTGTCTTACAGGTTCTTTCCTTTGTCGCAGAGAATGAACGGACAAATATTCGTCAGCGGCAGGCAGAAGGAATTGCTGCAGCCAAGGCAAAGGGTGTTCGTTTTGGCAGACCGCCTAAGACTTTGCCAGAGAATTTTTATGAGACATATCAATTATGGAAAACTGGAAAAATCACAGGGGCAAAAGCCGCAAAGATGTGTCAGATGCCACTTTCTTCATTTCGATACCGTGCGGAAATATACCAAAAAGCCAAATTATTGTAAGTGTGCCGGATTACAGAAATGTGTACTTTTTTGCAAGGCGATATTTTGCTTGCGGATTATCTGTTTCATGGTAGAAATACAGGCATTTTTATGATAATATAATAGAAATAAGCTCAAACCTTGATTTACAGAAAAGTACACATTTCGGATAACGGTTAATGTATTTGAAATGTTGTTCTCTTCGATGAGCTGAAATTAAAAAAGCAAACAGAAGAGAAGGAATAACCATGGCAGGAAACAGTAATTTACATACGTCAAGAAATGATAAAGCTGACGAGTTTTATACGCAGTTGTCATTGATTGAAAATGAACTAAAACATTATAAACATTTCTTTAGGGGGAAAGTTGTTCTATGTAATTGTGACGATCCTTATGAGAGCAACTTTTTTAAATATTTTGCAATGAATTTCAATTCTCTGGGGTTGAAAAAATTGATAACAACTTGTTATGCCACCTCGCCTATTGTCTACACGCAATTAAGTTTTTTTGGCGGAGAGGAAGTAGTTGCAATAGAAGATAGCAATCGTAAGCCCTATAAAGTTGAGATATCAGAGGTTACAGATGAGAATAAAGATGGACGGGTTGATCTTGCCGATGTGGAATATCTTCTGAAGAATAAAAAGAATGCAATGACACTTCTTGAAAAAGATGGAGATTTCCGTAGCGAAGAATGCGTAGAATTGATAGATGAGGCAGATGTTGTTGTCACGAATCCGCCATTTTCTCTTTTCCGTGAGTATATGGCATTATTGGTAAAACATGAAAAGCATTTTATTATTGTTGGAAATCAAAACAATGTATGTTACAGCGATATATTCCCACTTATAAGGGACAATAAAGTATGGTTAGG
Source organism: Clostridia bacterium (assembly GCA_009929525.1). GTDB lineage: Bacteria > Bacillota > Clostridia > Lachnospirales > Lachnospiraceae > Oliverpabstia. Next base: position 26,715 of record SAAH01000033.1, read on the forward strand.
TTACAACAATGGACATTTTTGGTTCAAAGTGCCGGATAGCTATGAAGAAAAGAAAACGGATTTCAAGATTGACGAAAACGGACAAAAATGGAGGCGTATGGGTAATATTTGTTGGTTCACAAATGTGGATATTGAAAAGAGGCATGAAGACATGACTCTTTTTAGAAACTATGTGCCAGAATTGTATCCCCAATATGATAATTACAATGCGATTGAAGTGAGTAAAACGCTAGATATACCATGCGATTATTATGAGGTTATGGGAGTTCCAATTACTTATATGCAGTATTACAATCCTGAACAATTTGAAATCGTAGGACAGACACATAGCAGTGATCTATCGGAGCAGACGGAAATGTTGAGAACAGATAAAAAGCATAAGCACAGGGGCAGGATTGATGGCAAAGAAAAATATGCTCGCATTCTGATTCGCAGGAGGAAGGAAAGCTGATGAATATTGAACTACATGAAATCCCCATAAGAGAGGTAGTAGCAGGATATAAAGATAGTGCTGAAAATGGCGTTGTAGGTTATGGGGGCCGGTTAAATATCCGCCCGGCATTTCAACGGGAATTCATCTATAAAGAGAAGCAGCGTGACGAAGTTATTCGTACTGTCATGCGTGATTTTCCTCTTAATGTGATGTACTGGGTAAAGAGTGACGATGGAAACTATGAAATTCTCGACGGACAGCAACGGACAGTAAGCATCTGTCAATATGCAAGTGGTGATTTTTCCATTGACCATTTGGGTTTTGATAATCTGACTCAGACAGAGCAGGAACAGATTCTTAATTATCCCCTGATGATTTATATCTGTGAGGGAACGGATAAGGAGAAGCTTGACTGGTTTAAGATTATCAATATTGCAGGAGAGCAGCTGACTTCACAGGAATTAAGAAATGCGATCTATACAGGAGAATGGCTGACGGAAGCAAAAAAATATTTCAGTAAAACCGGATGCCCAGCATATCAAATTGCAGATAAATATATGAAAGGCTCACCTATTCGTCAAGATTATCTGGAAACCGCAATCAAATGGCTAGCTGCTAAAAACGGATCTGAAATAGAAGATTACATGGCTACGCATCAGCATGATTTGAATTGCAATGAGTTGTGGCTGTATTTTAAAGCAGTTATCGACTGGGTGCAGGTGCTGTTTCCAAATTTCAGGAAAGAGATGCAGGGTTTGGAGTGGGGAGTTTACTATAATAAATTCGCTGATGGAAAATACGATGCAAAGGAATTAGAAGCAAAAATCATAGAGCTGATGGAAGATGATGATGTTACGAAGAATTCCGGTATATATGAATATCTTTTAGATCACGATGAAAAGCATCTGAGCATTCGTGCATTTACTCCTAAGATGAAGAGAGCCACATATGAAAAACAAAAGGGGATTTGTATTCATTGTAAAGAACATTTCGAATTGGATGAAATGGAAGCAGATCATATCACTCCGTGGAGTCAGGGCGGCAGAACCACCATAGAGAACTGCCAAATGCTTTGCAGAGAATGCAATCGGCGCAAAAGTGACAAATAAACAATTCTTAAAGAACATAAACCAGCCATGGGAGAACAGAAGAAATGATAACCGTAAAGAAAATTGTTAGTGAGCAGTGCTGTAGAAGCTGCTTAAATGAGAAATATGGAATGAACCTAAAAAGAAGCGATGTCATAATATACAGCTATCAACATCCTTGTCACTCATGCAAAAGGATGTCCAATATTGTTTATTCCGTGCGTAAATCACGAAGGTGGAAATTGCTGTTTGCTAAAAAGAGACACGAATAAAAGAGTATGTATTTCAGATATTTATTTTGGGTACAACATATTTAATAATTGGGTTACTAAATGATTTCACATATAGTTTTTTGGCAGATAAAATTTGTAGAAAGATTGGCAAAGGATTTACACAGTGGGTAGGAAAAATTGGTTCAATTATAATGATTGGGACAGCTGTGTATATGTTCGCATCAAACTTATAGGAAGGTTCAAGTGAATGATGAGAAATATAAATAGAATTTTTGGATGGTGAATGTTACTGATTTCATCATCTTTTTTTTGAAAAAAGTCTATTTTTTTGTTAGTCCTTACTTGACATTAGCAGATGAGGCTACCGCTTCACTTGATGTAGATAATGAAACATTGATTCAGGAATCTTTGTCAAAATTGATCCAGAATAAAACGGTGCTGATTATTGCACACCGTATGCGAACAGTCGCAGCAGCTGATAAGATCGTTGTATTGAAAGATGGTGTGGTGGCAGAGCAGGGTAGTCCTGCGGAATTGGAGAAGAAGGATGGTATTTACAACCATATGATGGCCATGCAGATGAAGGCTGAGAATTGGAAATTATAAAAGGAGAAGAGAAGCATGAAATTAGATGAAATGAAGGAAAAAAATTCTGGGAGTATCACCAAAATCCAAGGTACGGCAGAATTTCAGAGAAGAATCACATCCGTAGGTCTCACTATAGGAAGTAAGGTCGAGATGATTCAGAATGATAAGCATAACCCCATCATGATGCACGTTAGAAATACAACTCTGGCAATGAATCGAAGAGATGGTGCAAATATTGAAGTGGAGGAAATAAGAAATGGCAGATGATCAATATACCATTGCATTACTTGGACAACCAAATTCAGGAAAATCAACATTGTTTAATGGCTTGACAGGTTCCAGACAACATGTTGGAAACTGGCCAGGTAAGACGGTAGAGAAGAAGGAAGGATCTTTTTCTTACGACGGAACGAATTATAATATTGTAGATTTACCTGGTACTTACAGTTTGGTAGCAAATTCAGATGAAGAAATCGTTACCAGAGATTACATTCAGAATGGACATGCAGATATGGTATGCATTTTGGCAGATGCTTCCCAGTTGGAACGAAGCCTGTTTATGCTCAGTGATTATGCTGGAATCAGAGTACCGGCTGTACTGCTTTTGAATCTGATGGACGTTGCAGCAGAACAAGGGAAAAAGATTGACTGTAGAGCAATATCAGAACAAATTGGGATACCGGTGATTCCATTCATAGCATCCGAACCGAAGAAATATGAGGGATTTTATGAATTACTGCAGAGAAAAGATAAACAGAATTGGATCATTCAGGAGAATGGATTAGAAAAGCTTTTAAGAGAGCGATTAGGAGATACCTATCCTAAACTGATGGATATATTACCAGATCGTGGAGTTCTGGTATATTCCAGAACATGGATTATAATGAAAGCCCTGGAACAGGATAAAGAGTTATATAGAGTATTAGATGAACAAATCGGAGCAGGCAGACGGCAGGAACTGCAGCAAATCTGTGAAAGTGTTACAGATGGAAGTCTTATAACCGGTGATTGTAAATACAAATGGATTGATTCTGTTTTGCAGAAGCATGTGGAAGGAGGAAAGTCAGCACCTGTAAGAGGAAAATTTGATAAACTGGCAACGTCAAAGATATGGGGAAAACCTTTTGCGATTGTGATGGTCTTGTTAGGATTAATGGTTTCCATGATTGCGGCAATGCCGATCATGGGTATTGGAAGTTTGATCGGAGGCTTAAGTACGCCGCTTACCAGTCTAATGATGAAAGCAGATGTGGCACCAATATTGATTTCATTGGTCAGTGATGGAATCATAACTGCAGTCTCTTTTGCAGTTATGATGAGTGGATTTGCATTCGGGATTAGCCTGGTGTTTGGATTCATGGAAGAAGTAGGATACATGGCAAGAATCTCTTATGTATTTGATGGAACTATGCAGAAACTTGGACTCCAGGGAAAAGCAATCATGCCATTCCTGGTAAGTTTTGGCTGTAATATTGGAGGAGGATCCGGAACAAGGGTGCTGGACTCCTGGGGACAAAGGATGCTTACCATTGCATTATCCTGGGTGATTCCATGTGGTTCGACCTGGGGAGTTGTGGGCCTGGTGTCAGCACTGTTCTTTGGAAAAGGAGCGGTTCTTGTAGTTCTCGCCCTGTTTTTGACTTCTATTTTACATATATATGTTACCTCTAAAATCTATGGAAGAAAACTATTAAAAGAATCTGATCGCAGTGGACTTTTGATGGAACTTCCGCCGTACCACAAACCAAAATGGGGCAGTCTGCTAAAATATGTGTGGAACCGTATGCTTGATGTATTAAAAAGAGCAATGGGAATCATTATGCTGGTATCCATTGTGTTTTGCATTTTATCTTTTACACCAAGTGGAAACATTGAGGGCAGTTTGATTTACAAGATTGGATCCTTTATCGAACCAGTAACTATGTTCTTTGGCCTGCGCTGGCAGACATTTATGGCATGGCTAGCATCCGGTATGGAAAAAGAAGCCTCCCTTGGTGTGCTTGCTGCGCTATTTAAGGATACAGGTATCTGGACAGGTATTGCAAATCAGGCAAGTGTGGATACAAGCATACTGAGCACTGCACTCATAGAGACTATTTCCAAAGCGGAAGCACTGGCATTTGTATTTGCATTCTATTTTAATATGCCTTGTCTTATGGCCTTGGGGGCTGCATCACAGGAAACACATTCGCTGAAATGGACGGTTCGGATTGCGTTGTATTATATTGGTACATCTTTAATTTTAGCGTGTATTGTATATCACATAGGATTACTACTGTTTTAGAAAATAGTTCATTCGAAAAAACTTACATTTTCAGCTAAAAGAGGACATTGGACATGATTATGCAGTGAAATTGGTACAGGAAGAGGTAGATAAATACAAGAAGCAGATGGATAAAGTAGGAACCAAATATAAGATATTAAAAGAAGAAAACCAGAAAGATGGTTCTGTTATTATTGAGATAAAGAAGCAGTATAATACATCATCTGTTGGACATTATTTAGATTAATATAGTATGAGAATTAGAGTCTGGAACAAAACTTCTTGAGACCTTCAGCCGTGGATTATCCACGGCTGATTTTATAGTGCGCCTGGCGGCGCACGTTTCTAATGATGGAAGAATTGTATGAAACAGATATTGCAGAAAACAGATAGAAAGTTTAATGATCCGAAAGCAGTAGAAATGGTCTCAAAGATGGATTAACCTTGATTTTCAAGATGTGATAAAACTGCGAAAACAACTTCTCTTTGAAGGAAAGAAGGTTCATTATATAGCGAAGTCAGCCTTAGATAGTTGTGGAAAACCAGGGGATGGGACATGCAGAGTTTTTTACACTTTATCCAAAACAATTTTTGCACACAGTTAAAATCGTTCATTGAGAAAATCTGATAAAGGTGAGAAAATGAAAAGAGAAAATTGGGAAAATAAAGAAATGAGGTGTGTCGATGAAGAAGAATAAGGCTGCATTAGAGATGAGAGAAGACTTAACTCTGGTGTATGGAAATGGGAATGGCACTATGGCATTTGATGTGTAGTATAAAAGAGAAGAAAAGTAACCCAAAATGTAATAAAATTATAAAGGAGGATTCTATGAAAGCGGCATTATACCAGGGAGAAAGAAATATAGAAATCGTAGATTTACCGACACCAACGCCAGGAGACGATGATATTGTTATTAAAAATATCTACTCCAGTATTTGTGGCACTGATGTGGCAGTATATACCCATGGACCAAATCAGGGACACCGTATTACAATAGGGGGCGAATTTGGACATGAAACAGTATCAAGAGTAGTAGAAGTAGGGAGAAATGTAAAAGATATTCAGGTTGGAAAAAGAGTATATCCGTATCCCAGACTGGCAAAGGGAGATCCGAGAAGAGCAGGAACTATTGGCGGATTTTCGGAATACATACTTGTTCCAAATGCAAAAATAAATGAAGAGGTATACGCAGTACCCGAGACAATCAGCGATAAAGTGGCAAGCCTTATTGAACCATTTACAGTAGGATGTAGAGCAGCAAGGAGGGCAGAACCGAAGAAAGGAGAAAATGCCATTGTCTTTGGAGCCGGAACTATAGGAATTGCAGCAGCTATTAGCTTAAAATATTTTGGCTGTGATAAGGTAATGATTTGTGATTATTCGGATTTTCGACTGAAAATAGCAAAAGGATTAGGTTTTGAAATTTGTAATAATGGAAAAGAAGATTTGAAAACAAAGACAAAAGAGTATTTTGGCGAAGCAATATCAGCGCTGGGAATGACCTGTGATACAGATATTTATATTGATGCAGCAGGTGCAGATGAAATTATTGCAACTTATCAGGCAATGGGAAGTGTTGGTTCACGTATGGTTGTGGTAGCTGTAAAAGCAGGAATGAGGTCAGTAGATGTATTAGCGATGACCTTCGGACAGCATGCCCTCATCGGAAGTGGCGGATATACCCCGGAGGATGTCAGGGATATTATGAATATTATGGAAAGTGGAAAATGGGATATTGAATCTATCATTACCCATGAGTTTTCGCAAGATAGACTGGCAGAAGCGATTGAAATGGCATCCGACACGGAGCATGCCTTAAATGTGGTTATAAAATATGAAATGAAGTAGAAATCATGAAGAAAAGAAGTTATGTTGCAATGAAAGCTTTCTATGAACTTTCTGTGAAATACCTGTCGGGCATTGACGGCGTAGAAAATAATTTGTTATAGTGCATATAGCGAGCCAGGAAACTGGCCTACATAAGAATCTATTGTATTGATAAAGAATACAGTGGGTTCTTTTTATTTTATTATAGTAGGAGGATTTTTTTAATGAAGCGAACAGGATTATTTGTAGTATTGTGTATATCAGTATGTATGTTAATGGGAGGATGTGGTAATGATTCCAATCAGAATACAGAAGAGTCAACAATTGCAGTAGAAGAGAATACTACAGTAGAAGAAACAACTGAATCAGCAGAAAAGCCAGAAGGTCCACGAGGAAACGGCGGTGGTAATGGTGGTGGAAATCGTGGAGGTGCAATGATGTCAGAAACAGATCCAGAACTTCTAGCAGTAATTGAAGAAAATGCGGATAAATTTGAACAGTTTTCCTATACAGATGAGGAAACTGGAATTACATTGGAATACAGTCTGTATATTCCAGAAAACTATGATGAAAATACGAGCTATCCGTTGTTGATGTACATTCCTGATTCTACAGGTGCTGGAAAAAGTGCTGCTGAAATAGTAGAACAGTACTATGGAGCAGATGTTTGGGTGACAGAGGAAGAGCAGGAAAAGCATGCATCTTTTGTATTTGTTCCTGCATTTACAGAAACTGTTGTAGATGATAATTGGACAACATCAGAACAAATTGAAGTTGTGGTTAAGATTATTGAAAGTCTTAGTGAGCAGTATCATGTGGATGAAAACCGGATTTATGCGACAGGACAGTCAATGGGGTGTATGACATCGCTATATCTTAATAGCAAGTATCCGGATTTATTTGCTGCATCATTGTTTGTTTCAGGACAGTGGGATATTTCAGTATTACAGGGATTAGAAGATAAAAAATTCTTTTACATCACTGCAGGTGGTGATACGAATGCATCTGGAGGACAAGATGAAGTAAAAGCTATGTTTGATACAGATGGTGTTTCCTATAGCTATGGAACTTGGAATGCACAGAACTTGGCAGAAGAACAGAATGCCGCAGTAGAAACATTATTGTCAGAAGGAAATCAGGCTAATATGATTCGTTTTGAAGCAGGAACTGTATTTAAAGAAGGAGAAAGCGGAATGGAGCATATGGCATCGTTCAATTATGCATATAAAATCACTGCAGTAAGAGACTGGCTGTATGAACAGACAAAATAAGTCATTAAATTAAGAAGAAAAAGTATCAGTAGCGTATTTTCACATAAAACATGCTACTGATATTTTTATGTAGTGAAATAGATGTCAAGCGGTGTTGTATCTTATAACGAGAAAAGCTTATGGGTACTGTACTACATTGGCTGGACAAACTGTTTTGTTATCCTTCTACTGACAATTCCACCCTGTTTGGCATTTCTCTTCTTTGCGATAGATAGAAAGAACATATTTGCAATATTGGCGAATATTTTATTTATGATATGTCATGTGATATATGCACTTCAATATTTTATCATCTAAAAGTAAGAAAAGATTGGATGGAAATGTGGATTCCAGCGAAATAATACAAGATTGACTAAATGAAAATTGCGAAGTTATGTGTCAATTTTTCTAAAAGGCATTTTATTGTATTCAATGTGATAGATTATCACTATGAAACACAATAAGATGCCTTTGTTAGATAATATGGGAGAGGGGATGTTATGAAACATGATTTTTAAGAAAAAATGTAGAGTGAATATTAAGGTAAAGCTTATCAAGTATAAAGAAATGACAGTTTTGGGATATATGATATTTTCGAGTGGCAGATATGTTGAAGCTGATACAAAGCAGATAATGAATTCTTTCTACCGTTATCAGAGACATTGTAAGAATTCAAAATATATGATGGAACTTATGCGATGATCTCTGTGGAGAGTTATTGGAAATGGATGCTTCAAAGTAAAGTGAAAAAGCAGAAGGATTATTTGATTGATCATTGGCTAAATGAGCAAGGGTATGTGTTTCAAAATATTGTGTATGTGTTATGGTCTAAAAATCGGAATAAGGTGTTCAGATGTCAGACGGCGAATTACAATCGGGTGCAACAGCAAATTAAAATCCCGTCTGACACCTATCAGACCGCGCGGTCTTGCCTGTAACTGCACATTCTTAT
>SAAH01000154.1 GCA_009929525.1 Clostridia bacterium
CCACCAATTACCGAAATAATATCGCAAAACAGGTTTTAAAAATTCTCTGTTTTGTACAAAAATTAATTAGTTCCCCAAGGGGGTTCTGAACAGTTACCATTTCATTATACTTCTTAATACGCACATTTCACAAACTTTACCAGCACAGCTCTCTGATTCGCATTACCGTAAGCTTGTCCTTCCATTACAAGCTTTCCACAACTTCCATCCCATGATAAATCATATCCTCTGACACTTCATATGGAATATGTTCCATATCCGGTCCGGTGACGGTCTCCTTGAGTACTGCCTCCAGCCCTTTTCTATCAAGCGGCACATTCATCTCTTTAAGTGTGGTCGGAATCTCAAGCTGTATCATGAATTCTTTTAATCGTTTCGCTTCCTCCAAATCTCCGTCCACAGCCAGCTGCACCAAAACTCCGTATGCAACCACATTTCCGTGAAGATACTTTTCCTCAAATCCCGGAAGCAAAACCAATCCATAATATACCGAGTGGGCAATCGCACAATTATAGTCATCGATCACCATCAAAGATACCAGACCTGTGCTTACAATATTTGCCAAAACCGCCTGTTCAAGATCGTGGCTTACTTTTGATTTCTCACAATCTTGCAAAGCTGCTGCACCATATTCCAAAAGCGGTGCATAACACATGTTGCTGATTTCTCTTCCCAGTGCAGAGCTATGGGCTAATTTATCCCCTCTTGCAGCAAAATGACATTCAAAATATTTTCCGATCGTATCGCCCATACCGGCCTGAAGATATTTTGCCGGTGCTTTTGCGATAACCGAAAGATCAATAAAGCAATGATACGCCGGACGATCATAAAAATAAAAACTGTCAAAATTGCCATCGCATTTGTACACCACCGAAAGTGCTGTCGTTGCCGCACAGGTCGAAGCGATCGTAGGAAATGTAAACACCGGTAGCCCTGTTTCGTAAGCTGCACCCTTTGCTGTATCGATGGCTTTTCCTCCGCCCATTCCGAAGATCATATCTGCCTTGGATTCCTTTGCATACTCTGCCCATCGATGTATATTTTCATAGGTACAGTCCTCACCGAATACCACCTGATCAATGATCTGAAGACCACTGTCCTTTATGGCATCCTGAAGCTTTGCAAGTCCCGCTTCCATAGCCAGTTTCCCACCTATCAGCAGAATTTTCTTCCCATATACTTTACATACGGATACCACTTTGTCATAGGCATCTTCCCCTATAGAATAATTACAAAAATAAACTGAATTTGTATTTATCATGATAACAGCTCCTGTAATTTTGCGAGGCGATCCAGTGCTTCATCCAAAGTCTTCTCTTCTCTTGCAAAATGAAGCCTGATCAAATGATTAACATCTTCTCTAAAGAAACTGGAACCCGGCACCGCTGCCACACCGATATTTCGGATCATCCATTCACAAAACTCAAAATCTGTCCATCCTGCAAACTGTGGAAGATCCAAAAACTCCTGAATATCGATCATCACAAAATAGGTTCCCTCCGGAACATTATGCTTAAGACCAACCCTGTCAAGTCCTTCCAGAAAATAAGCTCTTTTTTTCGTATACACTTTCAAAAGATCTTCATAATAAGATTCCGGGAAATTCAGTCCCACAACAGCCGCCTCCTGAAGCGGAGCCGCTGCCCCTACTGTAAGAAAGTCATGAACTTTCTTTGCCGCTTCTATCACTTCTCCAGGTCCGATCAGATAACCAAGACGCCACCCTGTGATGGAATATGTCTTGGAAAGAGAATTACATGTGATCGTATTTTCATACATTCCCGGAAGTGATGCCATACATGTATGATGATTTGGTGCGTACACCATATGTTCATAGACTTCGTCTGTAACAACAAAAGCATCATACTTCACGGCAAGTTCACCGATTGCCATAAGCTCCTCCCTGGAAAATACCTTTCCACAGGGATTGGAAGGATTGCACACGATAATTGCTTTCGCTCCTTCCATAAAACCATTTTCAATAAGCTCTATATCAAAATTATATTCCGGCGGAACAAGGGGAATATAGATAGGTTCTGCACCAGAAAGAATAGCATCTGCGCCATAATTTTCATAAAACGGAGAAAAAACCATCACCTTATCGCCCGGGTTACAGATGGTCATCATCGCACACATCATTGCTTCCGTACCACCACAGGTAACAACGATCTCCGTCTCCGGATTGATCTTACGACCAATCGCTCTCCCCTGCTTGATCGCCAGCGCCTCCCTAAAATTCTCAGCCCCAAATGTCACCGAATACTGATGCGGTCCCTCAAAAGCAGCCTTCGAAAGCGCCTCCATAATCTCCTTCGGCGGGTCAAAATCCGGAAACCCCTGAGAAAGATTAATCGCCCCATACTCATCACTAATACGAGTCATCCTCCTGATCACAGAATCCGTAAACGTCCCAACCCTATCACTCAACCTCGGCATACCCAAATCCTCACTTTCTATTATTTTCCATAACCATAATTTAATCTTTTAACTTTTACTTTTTTGATCTTATGATCTTTTGATCTTCTAATCTTTAGATCTTCTAATCTTTTGACCCTCCTCCCCCACAAGAAAACCAGGTGTTTTTCGATGGGCAGATTGGAATACCATTGGAGGCCATGGAGATGAGACTCAGACGAAAAATGGCGGGCCACCCCGACATTTTTTGTCATCTTTGAGGCTCATCGCAATGCCCGGCCGACTGGTATTCCTATCTGCCCATCGAAAAACACCGTCCCCTCTTGCCACTTTTCACTTATTCCCCTATAATAAAGTATACCGTAACGTTACAGTCAACAGAAAGAGTGAATAATTATGCAAAAATTCAACATTCCATGTATAAAAACCGGAGATTTCGCGAAATTATGCAATACAAACAAGCGTACCCTGATCCACTATGATGAGATCAAGCTCTTCTCCCCCGCATACACCGACGAAAATGGCTACCGCTATTACACAGAAAGTCAATGTGATGTATTTTTCACCATCACCTGTCTAAAAGATATCGGGATGCCCTTAAAAGAAATCAAAACTTATATCGACAATCGAAATCCCAAAGACCTAAAATCCCTTCTTTTACTGCAGCAAAAAAAGGTCCAGCAGGAACTGGAACACCTGCAGCGAATCCAACAGGTGATCCAGACCAAACTAAACCTTGTCCATGCAGGCGAACATCTGACTTTCCATGAACGCCTGACAAATGTATATGTAGAAGAACATCCGCTCGAATATCTGGTCGTAAGCAGGCGGCTCGACACCAGTGACCACGAGACTCTTTTCAATGCCATCTGCCAGCATATCAGCTACTGTAACCATCAAAAGGTGAATACCGGACATCCTCATGGAGCCATGCTTCCAGTCGATTCCCTCCGTCAGGAAAATCAGGATATCTATGCCCATTTTTTTACTAAAGTATCTTCCATTCCCAATGAGCATCCCTATAAGATAAAACCGGCCGGAAAATACGCCGTTATTTATCTGAAAGGAAATTATTATGATGCCGCTCAAAGTTATAAAGAGCTTTTTGCCTTCTTTGACCGTACCCATCAGACACCCGGTGAATTTTGCTATAAGGAAGCCGTATGGGACGAACTGACTGAAGCTGATGAAGAAAATTATGTGACCAAGATTTCCATCCAGATCATCTGATTTGCTCCTGATCTGATTACATTTTCAAAAGTTCCATCAGGTCCTCACGGCTTAAGGATGCCTGGCTGATACCTTCGCCTCCAAGTACCTGCGAAGCCAGCTCTTTTTTCTTGCTTTGCAGATCCACGATTTTTTCTTCTATCGTTTGGCGGGCGATCAGCTTGTACACGGTAACCACCTGCTTTTGTCCGATACGGTGTGCCCGATCCGTCGCCTGCGTTTCCACAGCTGCATTCCACCATGGATCATAGTGGATGACCATATCCGCACCTGTCAGATTCAGCCCGGTTCCGCCTGCTTTTAAGGAAATACAAAATACCGACGTATCATCCTGATTAAACTGCGACGCCATACGTGTACGGGTCTCCTTCGGAGTCTTTCCGGTCAGCAGATAGTAGGATGTATCATCCGCTTCCAATCGTCTTATGATCAGTTCAAGCATAGAAGTATACTGGGAAAAAAGCAGTATCTTATGTCCGCCCTCCACAGCATTTCTTATCAGTTCCATACAAAGATCCAGCTTTGCCGATGGACTGGTGTAGTTCTCATAGATCAGCGCCGGATCACAGCATATCTGCCGAAGTCTGGTGAGTTCTGATAATATTTCTATCTTCGATGTAGAAAATTCTTCATCAGACTGCTTGTTCAGCTGCATCGAAAGTCTTTGTACCCGGGCAGAGTATAGCTGCCACTGCTCCCCTTCCAGCTGCGCATACATGCATTTTTCTATCTTATCTGGCAGTTCTTTTAATACTTCAGATTTTGTTCTTCTCAGTATAAAAGGCTGGATCATCTTTTGCAGACGATTCATCGTCTCCTCATCCTGTGATTTTATGATCGGACTTTCTATCTCTTTTTTAAATCTTTGGTATCTGTATAAAAAACCCGGCATCACATAATCAAAGATACTCCAAAGCTCACTCAACCGATTTTCTACAGGTGTCCCGGTAAGTGCGATACGAAAATCTGCTTTTACCGCTTTTACCGCTCTGGTCGTCTGATTCCCCTGATTTTTGATAAACTGTGCCTCATCAATAACCTGATATTTAAAATGCAGTTTTTCATAGATTTCTTCATCCCGGTGCAACAGCTGATAGGAAGTGATCATAACCGCCGGCTTCTTACGGAGTTTTTTAAGGAGCTGCTCCCTCTCCTTTACTGTACCAGTCACCACATAGACCGGAAGTCCCGGAGCAAATGTTTCGAATTCACTCTTCCAGTTATATACAAGCGAAGCCGGTGTGACGATAAGTGCCTGCCTCACTTCTCCCTTGGGAACCTCTTCAAATTCCGACAGTAAAAAGGTGATCGTCTGGAGTGTTTTTCCAAGCCCCATATCATCTGCCAGTATTCCCCCAAAGTGATTCCTGCATAAGGTTTTCATCCATGAAAATCCTGACTTTTGATATTCTCTCAAGATACCTTCCAGGCTATCCGGCACCTCAAAGTCACTGTCCTGAGTAGTCTTCATATCACGGATCAACTGCTTGAATTCACGATTTTTCTTAACCTGAAATCCCTCACTTCTAAGCTGTCCGTCCAGATATAAGGCCCTGTAGGTCGGAAGTACAATATCTTCCTGTCTTAACTGCTTATCTGTAAGCTGAAAATTATCCCTCAGATCCTGCAGAACCCGAATCTCATTTTCATCCATCTGTACAAATTCGCCTGTTTTCAATCTATAATACTTCTTTTTCTGTTCATACCGAGACAATATCTCTGCCAGCTGGGTTTTGGTAAATTCCTGGCTTCCGATCTGCATATGCAGGGTATCTCCAGTAAGGCTCACGCCCACCTGGAACTTTACTCGCTGCACCACTTGCATTCGCTTTAACTGTTCAGAGACGTATACTTCACTGATCGTACGCAAAACATCAATACCTGCAGTAAGAAAATGATAAATATCATCCTCGCCCTGAAGTGCCATACTGTCTGCTATGCTATCATAAGCATAGAAAAATTGACCCAGCATTCCCTTCACCTGGCTCTCCCGCTGCACATCCCGCAGCCCCAGCTCCTCGGGCACACCATTTTGTGCAAAAAGCGAATATTTCTTTTCATCATACACCGCATATGCCCTACAGGAAATCATATCCTTTTGAGGTGCATCCAGATAAGTTTCAAATTCCACTTTTGGCGGTTGATATAGTTCCGGCGAAAAATTCTTCTGTTCAATATCAAAATATTTTTCCATGACAGGAAGCAGATTCTGACAAAATGCGGGAAGATCCTCTTTCCCTACAAACACTTCCCCCTGGCTATCTTCCCGAAGGTACGTAAGAAAACTTTCAATTTCCTCCATTTCCTTCATAGAAACCTTATAAATCATGCCTTTTGGCGTTTCTGTAATATAGTAGGAATATTCCTGTCCGTTTACATACTCCATAAGTGTCGGTTCAAGAAAAACACCATCTTCAACACCACGAACTGTAATCTCTTCTTTTGGGCTCTCATAACTGATCCTATAGATTCCCTTCTCGACTCCCTCATTTGTCTGATATTCTACAGAAATTTCTCTTTCTTCCAGAAGTTCCATAAACTCATCGAGCCAATAACCCTCCAGCTTTAATTCTTTTGTCTCACCCCGATATACGATTCCCAGATTTCTGTAGTACTGCGTCTGCGGCGTATCCACAAACTTCATTAAGAATCTGGCTATTTTTTTGCTGTCCTCATCAAAGGCTTCCATACAATGTAAAAATTCAAGATTTTTCCCATAAGATACCGTATGAAGTTCTTTCAGATCAAAGACAAACTGAGGAATACTCTTCACCACATACATATGTGAAATACCGATCTTGAGTTTCAATTTTAATGTACCATAATCATAATGCAGCGAAGGCTCCAGCTTAACCTGACCATGTTTACTTTCTGGTAAGAACACTGCATTTTCACGAAGAGAAAACTGTGTGAGCATCTTTTTTACTTTCTCACTTGTCTCCCGCTTCCTATTCTTCTCAGGAACAGTTCCTTTCTGGACACCCAGCATCCCAAGAAGCCGTTCCAGATCCTGCTCTGCCCTTGACATCTTACTCTTTATCCGCTTATCCAGATATTCCAGAAGCGTGGCTACACAATGTTTACACAGCCCGGGATAAGCATCAAAAGCCGGACACTCGCAGTAACTGTCAACAATCTCAGACGTTGATTCATTAACTGTGATATTCACTTCATATGCATTATTATAACTGCCACTGGAAAAAGCACGTATCTCAGATATCTCATCACCCAGCTCATCCACATATTCATTCAGGTCAAAATCCATAATATCGTTGGCACGATAGATATCCAGGCCTCTTTGATACGTAATGCTTCGAGACTGTTTTTTTATCGTCGCTTTTGTGATCAATGTGTATGCCCCCTTCTAGTCATAATTCGTTATTCCATAATTCTTTGATCCATAATTCACTATCCTTTAACAATAACACCTTGAAAATCCAATGTCAAACAGCGAATCATACATATAGTCCTATCTGTAAATACCCTAGTCATTCCTGATTACCATTTTCCCGTCCTTCCTTTTATGCACGGTGCCATGTATGACCACAAACCTTCCTGGGTGCTTCTTATTATATAAAATCCTGACACTCCCTGCAGGTCTAAACCCCGTATTATTCGGAAGATATCTCTTATAGGTCTGTCCATTCACGCTATACTTGATCTGATATTCATCCCGCTGAGTAGACTGCCCCCAGATGGCTGCCACATCATTGACGTAAGCATGATTCTTCTTAACCACTTTCGCAGTCGTCTGCTCCCATTTCTTGGGTGAATAAGAATCCTCTATTCTCCCCACAAAGAAAATACAAGCTACAATCAGTACAAAAATTCCGATTACTATCAGCCACCACATAAACATCCCCCTCTCACCTCTTATTGTTTCAATTATATTGATTGTATCATATGTATCTGTAATTTTGTTAATATTCCCTGGATTTTATCTTTACTTCAAGAAAGATACCGTGGTGGACGCCAGGGAATAGGATGCCGGTGGACGCCAGAGATTTGGGAAGGGGACGGGGCAAACGAGAGCAGGGAACTTGTAAGCTAATGGCTAAGCCGCACTAAGCTCATCGCCAGTGGGCTCTTCGCTAAGTGCTTGCTAAGCCATGGATCT